>JANNRV010000037.1:0-70875 GCA_031401775.1 Bacteroidia bacterium
GATGACCACTCGTTTGAAGAATGAACTTCAAATAAAACCTATTTTACATTTGCTCAACTCTCCGGGCATTCTTCGCTTTCCGGATTTGCAATTTGATATGGTACGATTGGGTATTGGCTTGTACGGGGTTGATCCTACCGATGAAAAGTTTGATCAACTTAGACCCGTAGCAACATTGAAAACAATCATCTCTCAAATAAAAATTATTCAACCCGGTGAATCGATTGGGTATGGAAGAAAAGGAATGGCCGAAAAAATAATGAACATTGCCACGATAGCAATAGGCTATGCTGACGGATATAACAGGAGGTTTAGCAATAGTGCCGGCCAGGTTTTAATCAATGGAAAATTAGCACCCGTCATTGGCAATGTGTGCATGGACATGACTATGATAGATATCACCGGCATCAAAGCAAAGGAAGGAGATGAAGTAATTATCTTTGGAAAGGAGTTACCGATTCAAAAAGTAGCAAAGAGTATCAACACGATTCCTTATGAGATATTGACCAATACCGGTGAACGAGTGAAGCGGGTTTTTTATGCAGAGTCGATTTAATCAGTGAGCGTCACCCACACCCCAAACTTTTCTTTAGATCCCGCTGAGGTAAACCACCAAAGTCAAACGGATCGTCTTTCTCAGGATCAGCAGGAGGAGGAAGTTTTATCTCTTTTTCAAGCTTCTTCTTAGTCTTCTTCTTTTTCATCTACCGAATATAAACAACTGTTTGAAATCATTGCTTTGCACAACACCGCCTCCTATATTCGCGTTGTTTAAAATTAATCTAAATAAAGGTGGACGTCAAGTTGAAAAGCGTTGCTGACATGATTCCGGGTGAAACAGCCATCATTTCCGGGTTCATAGATGATATTTTATCAGCAAAACTTTTGGAAATGGGAGTCTTGCCTGGCACTGCTGTCCGATTCAATTTCACAGCTCCTTTTGGTGATCCGATCTGCATAACAGTTTCTGGTTATGACCTCTCCCTGCGCATGGATGAAGCTGCAACGATATCAATTCTCAACTGATGCATAAGCGGCTTAAGATTGCATTAGCAGGTAAGCCCAATTCGGGGAAATCATCACTGTTCAATCAACTCACAGGCCTTAACCAGAAGGTCGGAAACTTTCCCGGTGTCACTGTTGACAAGCGCACCGGGATATGTCAATTAGCGGATGGTATTGAAGCAGAGATCACTGACTTGCCCGGGATATACAGCCTGTATCCACGAACTGAAGATGAAAAGATTGTAGCGGAAGTTTTTGCCAATCAGGATGGAAAACATTTTCCCGATAAAGTTGTACTTGTTGCCGATGTAACCAATCTTAAGAATTGCCTGCTGCTTCTCACGCAGCTAATCGACTTAAAAATTCCCTGTATTCTCGCACTCAATATGGTAGACTTGGCTGCCAAATCGGGTTTAAGTATCGATCTTAAAACATTGGGCGCAACCCTCGATGTACCGGTACTACTTACCAATGCACGTCAGGGAAAAGGCATTGATGAGTTGAAGAAATTACTGGCAACCCCGCTTAACACATCTTCTAAAAATATTTTTTCAATTGCTCCGGAAATTCAGACTGCAGTAACTGAAGTGCGCAAAAAATTCGCTTTAAGTTCTGATTACCTTGCTTATCAATACCTGCAACAGCCGGAGAATATGCTCTTTCTTTCTTCTGAGAATAAAGGACAAATCATTGCACTGGCCGCTGAGCACAAGTTTTTTCCTGGGAAATATCAAGGGGCAGAAACGATTAATCGGTACGGATTTATTCAGACACTTCTCAATAAAGTAATCCTTCGTTCGGCTGATGAAAATTGGAAAAAATTTTCTCATCGTCTTGATCACATCTTTACACACAAGATTTGGGGATACCTGATCTTCTTCACTGTCCTCTTCTTGATATTTCAATCCA
Source organism: Bacteroidia bacterium (assembly GCA_031401775.1). Classification (GTDB taxonomy): domain Bacteria; phylum Bacteroidota; class Bacteroidia; order Cytophagales; family Cyclobacteriaceae; genus ELB16-189. The sequence continues at coordinate 1,915 of JANNRV010000037.1, forward strand.
TTTTTGCGTGGGCGCAAATCCCAATGGATTTTATTGATATGAGCGTAGCGCAGACAAGTAATTTTCTAAAGAAAAATTTGCCGGAAGGCCCTCTCTTTGATCTTATCTCGCAAGGAATTGTACCCGGCATCGGAGGCATCATCATTTTTGTTCCTCAAATCGCGATGCTGTTTGCGTTCATTTCCATTTTGGAAGAATCGGGCTATATGGCCCGAGTGGTCTTTATGATGGATAAGATCATGCGCAAGTTTGGATTGAATGGAAAAAGTATCGTTCCCTTAATGTCCGGACTGGCGTGTGCTATTCCGGCTATCATGGCCACCCGAACTATTGAGAATTGGAAAGACAGGCTCATTACCATTTTTGTAACGCCCTTTATGAGCTGCTCGGCACGGTTGCCCGTGTTTACTATTCTTGTGGCGTTGATTGTACCGGATGATAAACTCTTTGGCTTTTTTAATCTACAGGGACTTGCATTAATGGGTTTATACCTTCTTGGCTTTTTTGCTGCTATTCTTACTGCATTGGGCATGAAGATGCTCATTAAAGTAAAGGAAAGGAGCTATCTAATTATGGAGTTACCTACCTACCGTATGCCAAAATGGTCGAATGTTGGTTACACGATTGTGGAGAAAACCAAAACCTTTGTGTTTGAAGCAGGGAAAGTAATCCTAGCAATTTCTATCATTCTGTGGGTGCTGGCTAGCTATGGTCCCGAAGAAGAAATGAATAATGCCAGAGCAACTGTGCAAGCCGAGATGCAGACGACACAACTTACCGAACAAGGATTTGAAGATAGGGTTGCTGCCTACAAGCTGGAGCATTCCTATGCAGGGATTATTGGCAAGTCGATTGAACCTGCTATCAGGCCATTGGGATTTGATTGGAAAATAGGAATCGCATTAATCACTTCCTTTGCCGCGCGCGAAGTCTTTGTAGGCACGATAGCAACCATTTACAGTCTTGGCAGTACGGAAGATCAACCGACCATTAAGAACAGACTCAAATCAGAGATCAATCCCGATACAGGCGGACCCCGCTTTACACCTGCCGTTGGTTTTTCACTGCTTGTTTTCTACACGCTGGCAATGCAATGCATGAGTACTTTAGCAATTGTGAAGCGAGAGACAAAGGGGTGGAAATGGCCATTAATTCAACTCACCTATATGACGGGTCTTGCCTACCTCTCCGCCTTGCTAGTCTATCAGATATTCTCCTGAAATAACATTACTTCGCTGAATTCATGAATTCCCTTATATTGTAGAAATATTTCTACACGGCATGCACGCTAATATCAATTATCAACTGGGACTTCTTTATTTGGTTCACCTGCTTATCAGTTCTGATGGAGTCATTGATGACTATGAAATGGAAGCATTACTCAAAGTAAAAAATGCGGAAAAGATACCTGATTCTATTTTTCATGATTTTGCTCACGAAATTGCTTCCAAGAAGGAAAGAGACATTTATCAGAAGGGAATAGGGTTGATTAATAAGTGCACTCAAGAAGAGAAACTAGACGCATTTGTTCACCTGTATAGAATGTCTGAAGTGGACGGAAAGGTGCATGCTAAAGAAGTGCGACTCATGCTATATTCAATAAAAATGGCGAAGATTGAATTCAGTGATGTTGTGAAGCGGGCTTCTCAAACACAGTCGTCCTAGGTTTTGATGAAGAGATTATCTCTTATACTTTTAGTTTGTTTTATAGTAAGCTGTGTACAGAAAAAACCTTCTAATAAATTTTCTAAACCTTTACTCTTAACGATTGCTGACTTTCAGGACAAGCGTCTATCCGACAGCTTATATCAATTTCTGTTATCAAATGAATTTACTGAAAGAGCAGAAGCTGCCTTAGCTTTTTCCTCACTACAGGATACTACAGCCTCACCACGATTAGGATCGCTCCTATTGGAGGACTCAATAGCCGAAGTGAGGGCTAATGCAGCCTATGCCTTGGGGCAAACAAAAGGATTTGCGGCTGTGAATTCACTTATTCCGGCCCTTAGCGATAAGAGCCCCATGGTTGTGAGAGAGGTTTTGGAAGCACTGGGCAAATCCGTTTTGCAGAGGGATTTAGACTTACTGATCAATTTCAACGCTCAAGATTCTATAGCGCAGGAGGGACTTGCCTGGGCCTTTTACCGACTAGGATTACGTGGCCTAGCCGATTCGTTGGTAGTAAGTCGTGCTAGTACATTATTGCAACCAGGCTATAGCCTTCAAACACGATTAGGCACAGCTCATTTTTTTAATCGAGGAATCTTTACATCAATTGGCTACGAAGAAAATCTAATCGAGGCTGCTACTAACGATGTTTCAGCTGAAGTAAGAATGGCTGCAGTAAGTGGTCTAAGGAGACCAATGAATGAAGAAGCTTTTAAGGTACTGCAAGTCACTCTAAAATCAGATATAGACTATCGCGTACGAACTAATGCGATAAGAGCACTTCAGGTTTACCCATTTGAAAAATCAAAACATCTTTTTCTTTTCGCTCTTAATGATAAAGATGTTAACGTGGCCGTTGCAGCCTCTGAAGCAATTAAAAATAATGTTTCAGAAGATTCAGAGGATTGGATAAAACGGATAACACCAAAAATGAATTGGAGAGTCAGAGCCAATCTTTATGAAGCTGCGCTATCATTTGATTTTAATAATACAAGGAGTGAAGAAGTGAAGAAAAGCTATGCGATTTCTACAAATGAATATGAAAAGGCAGCCCTATTGAGAGCGCTTTCTAAGAACATCTCTACCTTCTCTTTCTTAAAGGAAGAACTGAAATCATCAAAAAGTCTGGTAAGCAAGACAACCGCAGCACAAGGATTAGTTGACATCAATCGTAATAAAAAATTTCCCTCAACTTTGAAGACCGAATTTGCTGAAATCTATTTAAAAGCCATTGAAGATGGCGACCCCGGAGTCGTTGGAATTATAGCCGCAGCAGTCTCGGATTCCACATTAGGATACAAAGAGGTGATTAAAGATTTAAGTGTATTGCAATTGGCGAAAGCAAAACTAAGCCTGCCGAAAGACATAGAAGCACTTCAGCCATTGACCGATGCCATCGCTTACCTGGAAGGGAAAGAAAAACCAACGCCTCTTTCTAATTCATTCAATCATCCGATTGATTGGGAGCTGGTCAAATCTATAGAGAGAAATCAAAAAGTTAAAATTTCGACCACTAAAGGTGATCTTACTATTCTTTTGTTTGTAGAGGAGGCTCCCGGTTCTGTAGCCAATTTTATAAACTTAGTTAACAAGAAGTATTTTGATGGAAAATTCTTTCATCGCGTTGTTCCTAATTTTGTGGATCAGGTCGGATGCAATCGGGGTGATGGTTTTGGGAGTGAAGACTATTCTATTCGGTCAGAATTTTCCAAAAGGCGTTACACAACAGGTTCGGTCGGCATGGCTTCGGCAGGGAAAGATACCGAAGGTACACAATGGTTCATTACACATTCTCCCACACCCCATTTGGATGCGGGCTATACGATCTTTGGTGAAGTGGTGGAAGGAATGGAATTTGTCCACCAAATGGAAGTGGGTGATCAGATTCTCCATGTCACACGTGTAGATAATTAATTACTTTGCAGGCCCATGGTGCAATCGTTTTATCAAAACTATAGACTAGGAGTTCTGGGGGGTGGTCAACTTGGCCGAATGCTTATTCAGTCAGGGGTGGATCTTAATATTAATTTTTCAATTCTAGATCCGGATTCAGACGCACCGTGTAGGTCATTGGCGGAATTTACTTGCGGAAAACTTACTGATTTCACTACCGTGATTGAATTTGGCCAAAAGTGTGATCTGATTACCATCGAAATAGAAAATGTAAATACAGAAGCGCTTAGGCAGTTGGAGGCTGAGGGAAAAAAAGTCTTCCCTCAACCGAATGTTATCGAACTTATTCAAGACAAATGCAAGCAGAAGAAATTCTATAGAGATAACGGTATCCCCACTGCAGAATTTATCCTTGTAAAAGATAAAGAGGAGGTAAGAAAAAACAAATCATTTCTCCCGGCTGTGAATAAACTCGGACGAGAAGGATATGACGGAAGAGGAGTCCAGCTACTTAGAACGGAAAAAGATATCGACAAAGCATTTGATGCACCAGGCTTGCTTGAAAAGCTAATTGATTTTGAAAAAGAGATTGCCATCATCGTAGCCCGAAATGAAGCAGGTCAAATAGTAACCTATACAGCAGTGGAAATGGTTTTTCATCCAGAAGCAAATCTGGTTGAATATTTATTTGCTCCGGCTCAACTGAAAAGATCAGTGGCTGAAGAGGCGGATGCTATTGCACGTAAGGTGATTACTGAGTTAAGAATGGTCGGTTTGCTTGCCGTTGAGATGTTTGTAACCAAAGAAGGCATTGTACTTGTCAATGAAATAGCGCCTCGGCCTCACAACAGTGGCCACCAAACCATAGAAGCAAATGTTACTTCACAATATGAACAACATCTTCGTGCAATTTTAAACTTACCATTAGGGGATACTTCTATTGTAATGAAAAGTGCCATGGTCAATATATTGGGAGAGCCTAACTATACCGGACTCGCCCGATATGAAGGGCTCAATGACGTGTTGAAGTTGGCGGGGGCACATGTTCATCTTTACGGAAAGAAACTTACGAAGCCTTTCCGCAAGATGGGTCATGTAACAATTGTTGACAACGATATGGAAAGCTTAAAGAAGAAAGCCAAATTTGTAAAAGACCATCTTAAAGTTATCGCATGAGTAAGTCTATCGTAGGAATCATCATGGGCAGTCAATCCGACCTGAAGATCATGAAGGAAGCGGCTGAATTTTTGGAGGAAATAAATATTCCATTCGAATTGACTATTGTTTCAGCTCATCGCACACCACAGCGGATGGTCGATTATGCTTCAACAGCCAGAGCAAGAGGATTAAAAGTGATCATTGCTGGTGCAGGAGGGGCAGCTCATTTGCCGGGTATGATTGCGTCACTTACCTCTCTTCCGGTGATCGGTGTGCCGGTAAAGTCCTCCAATTCCATTGACGGTTGGGATTCTGTACTTTCTATTTTACAAATGCCTTCTGGAGTTCCGGTAGCGACAGTAGCACTGAATGGAGCACGAAATGCGGGGATTCTTGCAGCCCAGATCATTGGTACGGAAAATAAATTCGTGGCAAAAAGACTGGATAATTTTAAGAAAGGATTGAAAAAGAAAGTGGAGGAATCTGCTAAAAACCTCGGAAAAAAAGGGTGGCGCTCCTTAGAGTAAATTCTTTCCCCCCGATATCCTTTGGTATCGTAGCCTAAAATCTCTTATCTTATCGATAGAATTGCAAAAAAATGAAGCCGAAAGAGAAAGGTTGGCTTAAAGAATACCTGGAATTCCGCAAGGATTTGCTCAGAGACATCACAGGTGAAAGCCACAAGGCAACTCATCCTGAACATTCGTTATACCGAGTCATTCAACCTACAGGATTAATGTACGGTCAAACCGTTGGTGTTTTGGATCATCCCGATGCCGAATCGTGGAGTGAGAAAGACCGCATGAAAATTTTGCTGGCGGAAAGTCTAATAAGTAGTTCTCTGCTTTTTTATGATAAGCCAGTCAAGAATGCTGACGAAGTTTCCGAAGTTATTTTGAAAACGCTGGAGAGCATCGGTAATTTTTATAACAATGTTTTCCCTGAGTTGGCCACACCAGCCAAAACTCTCTTTGGTAGAAGGAAAACCCCATTGGAATTGGCGGAAAAGATTCTTGACAAGAGGATTGAGCACACCTCGGAATACAGTAATAATTTTTGGACACAGTTCTTTCACAACAGCCTACTCTTTTTAGATATTTTTATTTTCGGCCAATGGATTCATACCAATGCCGATCGCATCGTCTCCGATTTTTTTAAATATGAGCGGGAAGAGTTACGTTTTTCAGTGATCAAGATTATGGCGGCTTCGGCTCACGCAAATGCCACCATTGAATTTGAAGAACGAAAACTTTTAGAGTATTTCCTGGCAGGATCAGGGCTTCCTCCAGAAAAGAAGAAAGAGGCGCAAGCCATTTTTGAAAAAGGTATTCAAATTGAAGACATCAATTTACCGACCAATAACTCCTGGATTCTAAAAAAATATTTTTTGGAGATCGCTATTCTCACCATTTGGTCTGACAAAAAAGTGGAGCAGGCTGAACTTGGTTTTCTAAAGAGTTTATGTGATTATTTGAGTTTTACTGACGATGATCTCGAGAATAGTATGATGGCGATCGAGGGCTTTGTGCTGGAGCATTGGGAGCAGCTAAGTGGTTTGCAAAATAAACAGGAGTATAATCAGGTAAGTGAACGGTTCGTTAAACGATTGGCAAAAATAGCCGACCGAAATAAGAGCAAACTGTTGCGTGAAGTACAAGAGAGTGAGGAGCTAATGGAGCTACTAAAGAAAGCAAAGGCAACAGAATTGTCCGATGAAGAGAAAGCCAGAATGCAGTTATTAATGATTTTTGTGTTGAAGACGATTCCTACTTTTGTTATTGTCTCCCTCCCTCAGCGTTTTCTTACGTTGCCAATGCTGATGAAAATCTTACCCAAGAATTTCTTCTCAGACGCTTTTCAAAACTAGTTAAGGAATAATTGTGCTTAATTGGATAGCTCTTCTGAGGGCTCTTGCTTACGTGGGATAAGAATCGAAAGCACAATTGACATGGTCAATGTGATGATGATAACCGTAAAGGAAAGTAAAGGACTCAACTCAATGTGGAAGATTTCCAAGAGCATTTTTGCTCCAATGAAAAACAAAATGATGGAAAGACCTTTTTGTAAAAGGTAGAAACGGTCAATGACTCCTGACAATAAAAAGAACATTGCCCGTAAGCCCATCACGGCAAAAATGTTTGAAGTGTAAATTAAAAATTCATTCTGAGTAATAGCAAAAGCAGCAGGAATAGAGTCTACTGCAAAAATTAGATCCGTGGTTTCAATAAGGATGATCACCAAAAACAAAGGAGTAAACATCCATTTACCATTTACGGAAACTAAAAACTTGTCACCCATTTCTTCTTTGGTAATGGGCAAATACTTGCGGCACAATCGAAGGATCGGATTTTTCTCGGGATCAATCTTTTCATCGCTATCTTCAAAATAGATTTTGATACCAGAGTAGATAAGGAACACGCCAAAAATGTAGAGTATCCAGTGAAACTTAGCAATGAAATAAGCTCCAACAAAAATGAATAAGCCCCTAAAAACAACTGCTCCGAGAATTCCCCAGAAGAGCACCTTATGATAATACTCTTCTTTTACGGTGAAGTATTTTAATATGAGAAGGATGACAAAAATATTGTCTACCGAAAGCGCGTATTCCGTAAGGTAAGCTGAGAAGAACTCAATAGAAGCGTCAACTCCTGACACTTTTGCGCCATTAGCATCAATGCCTCCCTGATCAAAATAATAAACCAGATAGCCAAAAATGGTGCTGACAACAACCCAAAAGATGGATTGATATAGTGCCGATTTTGTTGTGATTTTATGAGCAGATTTATTAAAAATGCCCAAATCAAGCAAAAGGAAAACGACAATAACGAGGGCAAATACTCCAAAAAGAATCGTCTCTGTTTGGCTTTGATTTCTAAACAATGAAAAGAGGAGCATGTGCCTTTTGGTCCGTGTTTATGTTAAAAAAGGCGACTATCGCTCTTTAAGAGTCTGGTAATCACCTTTAATAAGCCCCAAAGCTAAGAATATATTTCTAAGTCAAAAACTTACTTGAACGGTTAATACAAGGTTTCCTTGAAAAGAAACCCTCACACCAATTTACTGGCAGTTTTGACAGGTACCTTGTATGAGTAGATTGACTTCTGCAGCCTTGTACCCTTTTGGGAGTTTCACATCCGGAATCTCTACCTGATCAAGGCAATTGGTTTGCCCACAATGAGTGCATTTAAAGTGAACGTGGTCGTGATGATGATCTGCATCACGACAATGATCGCTGCAAAGTGCATACTTAAGACTTCCACCATCATCGAGGACTTTATGCACGACCCCCTTATCTACAAACGATTTGAGCGTGCGGTAAACGGTTACACGATCAAAAGAAGAAGCCACTTCTTTTTCGATATCTGAATAGGAAAGGGCATGGCCAGAAGTTAAAAACAGGTGCAATATTTTTGAGCGGCTAGGGGTAGACCTCAACTTATGACTCCTAAGCATGATGGCGGGCACAACTGTCATTCACTAATTTCCAACTGGAGTTTCAGCAAGTTACTATAGATACCATTATTCAGACTACTAAGTTCGTGATGTGTACCCGATTCTGCAATTCTTCCTTCTTTAATCACTAAAATTCGGTCTACTTTTCGAATAGTACTCAGCCGATGCGCAATTACAACGGTAGTCCGGTTTTCCATTAGTTTCTCAAGTGCATCTTGCACCAAACGCTCTGATTTAGCATCCAATGAACTGGTGGCCTCATCTAAAACAAGTATCGCTGGATCTTTTAATATGGCCCTCGCAATAGCTACGCGCTGTCGCTGCCCTCCGGAAAGCTTGACACCGCGGTCGCCCACCAGCGTGTCAAACTTTTCGGGAAAACTGTCTATAAATTCCAATGCATTGGCTTTTCGAGCGGCATCGTGAATTTCAGATTCCGTTGCACCGGGTTTTCCATAGGCAATATTTTCACGTATAGATCCGCCAAACAAAAGAACCTCCTGTGGAACAATTCCTATGTTTCTACGGTAATCAGAGAGCGTATAATCTTCCGCATTTTTTCCATCTACCAGAAGCGCTCCGGAGCTGACTTGATAAAAGCGCATGAGCAAATTGATAAGAGTTGATTTGCCCGAACCACTGGGACCTACTAAAGCAATCTTCTCTCCGGGCTGAATGCTAAAGGTGATATCCTTTAGTACTTGATACTCTTCACGGGTAGGATAAGAAAATCCGACCTGCCTAAAATCAATGGCTCCTTTCAATTTTAAACTATTGGTAGAAACACTATGCTCATCCCGCTGACCAAGTATTTCCAGTAGTCGCTCTGACGCTCCAATTGACCGCTGCAATTGACTGTAGATATCTCCGAGTCCTGCGATACTCCCACCGATAAACGTGGTGTAGAGAACAAAAGAAAATAGTTCACCCACACTTACTTCATTCGACTGCACTAATAAGGCGCCATACCAACTCACAGCAACGATTCCGCCAAACAAAGTGAAAATTGAAAATGAAATAAAGAAACCACGGTATTTAGCCGCATGGATGGCCGTGGCAACAACTTCTGTTAATGATTTGCGATAGCGCAATACTTCGAACATTTCATTCGTGAAGGACTTAACTACGGCAATGGATTGTAATGTTTCTTCGACAATAACGTTCGCACTTGCCAGCTGATCTTGTGTTTTCTTAGAAAGTTTTCGAATGAATTTGCCAAAGAAAAGTGCAGCCACTACGAGTAAAGGAAAGGTTAGCAGCATGAAAATGGTAAGCTTGGGGGTCAATATAAAAATCAACGGGATACCGATAAGCAGTACCAGTACCTGACGGAGCAATTCGGCCAGTGTAAAAGTGAAGGTATCCTGAAGTGTGCTGACATCTGATGTAATCCGGCTAATCAATTCCCCCACTCTGCGACTATCGAAAAATGATTGTGGCAACCAGATCATCTTTTCATACACAGCATGACGTAGGTCGGCTAGTGTTTTTTCGCTGACGATAGAAAAGGAATAAACCCGTATAAATGAGAAGATGCTTTGAAGGAATAAAATCCCCAACAAGGCTAAGCCGATCTGAGTGATGGTCGTAAGTACAAAACCCGTTTTCCCCTGGGCTACGTCTAACAGCTTCCCGGCAAAGAAGGGAAAAGACAAAAGTGTACCACTGGAAAGGCCTAAAGAAATTAACCCCAACACAAAAGTCCACCGGTAAGGGAGTACAAACCGAAAAACACCTAACAATTTTCGGAGGTTGGATTTTGTGATGGGCTTCTTCTCGCCTTCATCAAGAAATGTTCGCTTAGCCATTGTTTAAATTAATATCCGTACGAGTCGTCCAAGAAAGCTCACAGGTGTCAGACGACTAAAAAATAACTTTTGAGTGAATTGAAAATTTGACGCTGTCGCTCAAGACCATTTTTTGAACTCCTGTAATCGTATAAGAAGACAAAACAGACTTGCCATTTACCTCATCAAATTCCATTTGTAATGAACGCCAGGTAGTATAAAGCGTGTTTTTTTCCTGATAGGTCGCTTCAATTTTTTTCAAATGATGGAATTGATCATGATAGTAGAATTTTAAGTCACGAATGGGAATACTTTTTAATGAATGGTATGAACGCACGGTTAAATTACTCTTCTCATCAGGGATTCCATCCTTCATTTCATAAGCATCGTTATAGGCAGGCCTTTCATAGATTCCCAGCTGCCTAAAAATGTCCAGCTCGCTTTCCCATAAAGTTGAGTCAGGAGTAAAAGTGGTTTCGTCTTGATTGCCATCAATGGAAGCTTGTTTAGAAATTGAAGCTTTCGCCAGGGATAAAACTTTTACCTGACTTGTTACTAAGCTGTCGAAATAGAAATCCGCTTTTTTGGAAGATTCAGTGCAGGAGGCTAACACCCCATAAGCGAACACAAAAAGAAACAGTCTCATACTACACATCGATCAAAACCGTACCTGTCATCTGTGAAGGCTTGGGAATTCCCATCAACGCAAGAATGGTTGGCGCAAGGTCGCCAAGCTTTCCGTCTTTTAGTTTGCCGTTGTATTGATCATCCACCAGTATACAAGGGACCAAATTGGTGGTGTGCGCTGTATTCGGAGAGCCATCTTCATTGATCATTAATTCAGCGTTACCATGATCAGCGATGATGATGATTGAATAACAATTCTTACGGGCCACTTCCGTCACAGCCTGATTGCAGGCATCTACCGTTTCGCAGGCTTTTACAGCAGCTTCAAATACACCGGTGTGGCCAACCATATCTGGGTTGGCAAAATTTAAACAGATAAAATCGACTTCCTTTTTCTCTAGTTCGGGAATGATTTTGTCCTTGAGATCATTGGCGCTCATCTCGGGCTTGAGATCATAGGTAGCTACCTTCGGAGAAGGGCACATGATTCTTGATTCTCCCGGAAAAGCTTCTTCTCGTCCTCCTGAAAAAAAGAAAGTAACGTGTGGATACTTTTCAGTCTCAGCAATGCGAATTTGCTTCTTGCCAGCTTTCGACACGATCGCACCTAATGTGTTTTCAAGATTATCCTTGTCAAAGATCACGTTGACATTTTTGAATGAGTCATCATAGTTTGTCAATGTCACATAATAAAGTTTTAGTGCCTTCATTTCCTGTTCGGGAAAATCCTGCTGCGTGAGGGCTTGTGTGATTTCTCTTCCCCGGTCGGTGCGGAAATTAAAGCAGAGGACTACATCACCTTCCTGAATTGTTGCCAATGGTTTTTGCTGCCCATCCATTACCACAATGGGCTTGACAAATTCATCCGTGACACCGGCTAGATAGGATTGTTCCAGCGCTTGAATTGCATCTGTTGCTTTAGTACCTATACCTTTTACCAATAGGTCATAAGCCAATCTCACCCGCTCCCAACGTTTGTCACGATCCATGGCGTAATACCTACCAATGAGGCTGGCAATTTTTCCGGTCGTCTTGGTTAAATGATTTTGTAAATCTTTTAGATAGCCAATTCCTCCTTTAGGATCTGTGTCACGCCCATCAAGGAAAGCATGGACAAAAAGATTTTTGATGCCGTTATTGTTAGCAATAGTTGCAATGCCCTTTAGATGTTCGATGTGTGAGTGGACACCTCCATCGGAGAGCAGCCCAATTAAGTGCAGCGATTTATTATTGGTTTTGGCATGACGTAAAGCGTCCAGCAAAACAGGATTTTGATCCAATTCTTTTTCCGCTACGGCCTTGTTGATTCTTACTAAATCCTGGTACACCACCCGTCCGGCTCCAATATTCATATGACCAACTTCCGAGTTGCCCATTTGTCCTGCGGGTAATCCTACTGCAAGACCGGAAGCTTCGAGTTTACTATGTGGATATTTGGTGTATAAAGAATCGATATAGGGAGTTTTGGCGGCATCTACCGCAGAAACCTTTTTGTTTTTAGCAATGCCCCAGCCATCCAGGATCATCAACAGCACTTTCTTGTTCATGGCAAACGAAATTGAGGCACAAATATACTTTCGATTCAGTTGACCTCTTTCAATCTGATTTAAAGAATTAGGCAATGGATGGTGGCAAAATTCAAAAAAAACAGGGAAATGATACTGTCAAACCCTTTTATGGCATAATTTTGGACTATATTCACCAGTGATGAAAAGAAGAAGTGTATATCGATTTGCCGGACTTGCTCTAATGATGCTTTTAACATCTTTCGCGTGGGGGCAAAGTGAAATTTTTGAACCCATTAAGGATGTAATCAAGGCAGGCAGTGCCAAGGAGATGGTAAAGTTTCTTAACCAATCAGTGGATATTAATCTGGAAGGAAACGTCAGTACCTATAGCAAGACACAGGCAGAGTTTGTTTTAAGAGATTTTTTCAAGAAGCATACGCCCTCCGATTTTAGTATTGTTCATACCGGCTCTTCGAAGGGCGGATTGCAATTTGCCATTGGACGGTATGTGAGCGGTGGCGATAGCTACAATGTCTTAATGCGCGTGAAGGAGGTCACCGGGGTTAACCTTATTCATGAAATCAGTTTTGTGAAGGAATAATTGTGTATCCCTACCTCACCGAAAGTGCCATTCAGGAATTTATTAAATCTGCTTTAGCAGAAGACATCGGAGAGGGTGATCATTCCACGCTAGCCTCCGTTCCCAAGGATTTTATTGGCAAGGCAAAGTTGTTAGTTAAAGATGATGGCATCATTGCGGGCATTACCTTGGCGGAAAAAATATTTCAACACGTTGATCCAACATTGAGTGTTGAGTCCTATATCAAAGACGGTGACCCCATAAAAAAAGGAGATGTAGCATTTGTTGTTTCAGGACCTTCCCGATCTATTCTATCTTCAGAGCGACTTGTCTTAAATTGTATGCAACGCATGAGCGCGATAGCAACCTATACGCGCAAGCTCTGTAAGCTCATTGAAGGAACAAATGCTAAACTGATGGACACCCGAAAGACAACGCCTAACTTTCGTATTATGGAGAAATGGGCGGTGACTATTGGAGGAGGAATGAATCATCGCTTTGCGCTGTACGATATGGTGATGCTGAAGGATAATCACATCGACATGGCCGGTGGAATCCACAAAGCCATTGAGTCAACCAGGAATTACCTTGAGGCTCGGGATAAGAAGTTAAAAATTGAAGTGGAGACTCGAAATTTAGCAGAGGTTGAAGAAGTGCTGAGAGTGGGAGGTGTAGATGTTATCATGCTCGATAACATGAGCATCGATGAAATGAAAACAGCAGTTCAATTAATTGGAGGCAAGTATAAAACAGAAGCCAGCGGTGGTATTACCGAGGCTACACTCCGTGCCGTATCCGAGTGCGGTGTTGATTATATTTCGGTTGGCGCATTGACGCATTCGGTGAAAAGCCTTGACCTGAGTCTCAAAGTGATGAAATAGAGGCATCCTGCTGCTCCAAAATTTTAAATCCTCTGCAAGGCCAAAAACCGGTAAATCCCCGTTATTTTTGCCCTCCTTTTGTAGAATATCCTTAAAGCAATATGATTGTTAAGACTCGAAATTACCGGCTGGAGAAGAAAGACTACAGACGCATGGCCCTTAAGAATATCCTTCGGGAGCAATGGTGGGTAGGGCTTATTGCCCTTGCCATTTGCCTTGGCTTTGTATGGATTCCAAGCATCTGGTGGTTTATCGTTGCCTTCATTGGAGTGGGTTTGTTTGTGCTTTTTTGGGTGATCCAGTTTTATGGTGTCACGCAATTAGAGCAAGGCAAAATGTTGTTTGAAAAATTTTCCTATGAGATCAGCAGTCAGCAAATCATCATGAAGCTCAATGCACGGGAAGGAATGCCCATGAAGTGGGATCAAATCAAAAAGGCAAATCTGCAAAAAGACGCCTTTGTACTTTTTGTGAACAAGGCCCAACTTATTCACCTACCCTTTAAAATTTTCAACTCAGAAAACGAGCGTAAATTTTTGATTAGTATTTTAAGAAATAAAGGACTGTTGAAGCAGTAGCTTTCATTTCTCGGTTTGAAATTTCGACTTCGTTGATCAAGATATAATGTTGAGATGAAGGATAAAATTCAGCAAGGCAAAACCCGAATATCATCGGCTGAAGCATTGGCAGGGATTTATCGCTATTGCGCGTATCAGGAACGATCACACCGGGAGGTAAAAAACAAACTTTATGAATTTGGTTTGTACTCGGGCGAAGTGGATGAACTTCTGTCACGTTTGATTACCGAAGGCTTTCTTAACGAAGAGCGTTTTGCCATGGCATTTGCGGGAGGCAAATTTCGGATAAAGAAATGGGGACGTCTGAAAATTCAGAACAAACTGGAAAGCCTTGGCCTCACCGCTAGATGCATTGGACGAGGGTTAAAAGAAATTGATGCAGCCGACTATAGCAAGACCTTAAAAGATCTCATCAAAAAGAAAGCGGAACAAACCATCGAACAGAATTCGTTTAAGAAACGAGATAAGGTCGCCCGCTTTGCAATTGCCAAAGGATATGAGCCAGAACTGGTTTGGGAAGTGGTGAAAGAGGCACTTCCTTTTTAAGGGCATCTCTAAAGAATTAATGTCAAGCTGAACCCGATAGCTATCGGGTCGAAGCCTCTTTCAAGTCCAAATGAAAGGTAATCACGTTTCGATGAACTCAACGTGACAAGTTTTAGGAGATGCCCTTAAATTATTCCTGAGTAAGGGAATTGCCCAAGATTGTAGCCTATCAGACAATTGGGGTTAATTAAACAACCGAAATTTGCGTCTTATACGTTAACTAGGTGAACCTGTTAAATAATAATATAATGAGATCGCTTCTAGTTGCTTCACTCTTTCTATTGACCGCCTCCCTCGTCATGGGGCAGACGGATGATGTTCGCAAGAAGAATTTTAATGTTAAGAAAAGCATCGCCATCGAAGGGTATGATCCTGTGAGTTATTTTGACAATAAACCAAAGGAGGGAAAGTCAACCTTTCAATTCACTTACAAAGGCATCGTTTACCAATTTGCAGATCAGAATAACGTTAATCGTTTTAAGGCTAACCCTGAAAAATATGAACCTGCCTATGGCGGTTGGTGTGCTTATGCCATGGGGGAAACAGGTGAAAAAGTGAAAATTGATCCTGAAACTTTTAAAATTCTGGATGGAAAGCTCTACCTGTTCTATAATTTCTGGACAAGCAACACCCTTACCGATTGGAATAAAAACGAGAAGGCGCTGAAGGCCAGGGGCGATCAGGCATGGAAAAAGTTCGTCCAATGATATTTTTGACGGTTTAACCTTCGTGATTTCAGTTGATTTTTGATTTATATTTGTGAGATTTTTAATACGTTATGCAACTTTCGCACGCCTGCACTACCATTCTCAGCCAGTTGGCCGATGTGATCTCCGAGATGGAGGAGAAGGATTTTGTAAAGCCTTCACCAACCCTGAGCAACTCTACTGTAGGACAACACCTCCGTCATACGCTGGAATTTTTCTTTTGCTTGGAGCAGGGCTTTGAAAAGGGCTTGGTGAATTATGATAAACGAGCCCATGACAAACTTATCGAAAGTGATAAGTTCATTGCCTTGGCCGCTATCGACCGAATTAAAGAATTTATTGCGAATCAGAAATCCGATAAGGCGTTGAAGTTGGAAGTTGGTTATGAACGAGATAGCGAACTTTGCCTTACCATTGATACAAACTACTTCCGCGAATTGACCTACAACATTGAACACGCTGTTCATCATATGGCTATCATGAAAATTGGCATACGTGAAGTGGCTCACAACATTCAGCTCCCTGCTGATTTTGGAATCGCGGTTTCAACTCTACGCTACAAGGAATCTGGTATGGTGACCGCCCGTTGATGGGATGAAGGCCTTTCAAAAAATCAGACAACTTCCTTTTATTATTAAATTAAAGAGCTGGGAATACTGGCCGTTTGGAATTATTCAGGCTCCACTTTTTGTCTATTGGATGTGGTATGCGCTCAAAGAACGCTCACTTACTTACTTCTCTGCATCCAATCCCTCTATCCTCACAGGAGGCATGATGGGTGAATCAAAATTTGAAGTGCTCAATAGGGTGCCCTCGGAGGTCAAACCGATCACAGCACTCGCGAAAATCCCCACAACGAAAGAGCACGTGTTGGAACTGATGAAACAAAATCACTTACAGTTCCCTATTATCTTCAAACCTGATTTAGGAGAACGCGGTTGGATGGTGCGTAGAATTAATAATGAAGATGATATCGATAAATACCTTAAGGAAATAAATATTGACTTTATCATTCAGGAATTGGTCGACCTGCCTTTTGAATTTGGAGTATTCTACGTTCGGTTCCCTAGCGAGCAAAATGGTTTTGTCAACTCCATTACAATGAAAGAATTTCTGTATGTGGAAGGAGATGGAGTCAACACCTTGCAACACTTAATTTTAGAAAAAGACAGAGCTAGCCTGCAATGGGAAACTCTCAAAGAAGTATACAGCGCTCAACTTGACACCATCATTGAAAAGGGAAAGAGAATGGAGCTTGTATCTATTGGCAACCATTGTCTCGGCACTAAATTTTTAGATGGCAATCATCTCATCACAGGGAAACTGACTGCTTCTTTTGACCGCATCAGTAAACAGGTGGAGGGTTTTTATTTTGGTCGTTATGATTTGCGTTGCGCCTCCTTAGCGGATTTAGAAAACGGGAACATCAAAATCATGGAGCTCAATGGTTGTGGGGCTGAGCCGGCACACATCTATCATCCGGGGGCCTCGCTGGGTAAAGCGATTCAGGTATTGATTACGCATTGGCAAAACATGTATCGTGTCAGTGTGGAAAATCATGCTCTTGGTGTTCCGTATCTTACCCTGAAGGAGGGGCGTGCTATCTATAAAAAAGTGAAAGCACTTAAGTCCACTTAGCTATGATGTATGCTCAGGTATTTATCATTGGTTTAATTTTTAGCTTTCTCGGTTCAGTTCCCCCGGGTACGTTGAACGTGTGCGTACTTCAATTGGGGATTGAAAAAAAAATCGCTGCCGCTCTCCGGTTTGCGCTGGCGGTTTCTATCGTTGAATATCCTTACACCTGGATTGCCGTTCAGTTTGAATATTGGATTACCTCCTCACCGGTAGTGACGGAAAATTTTCAACTCATCACCGCCATCGTCATGACGGTGCTGGGAGTTTTTATGTTGTGGACAGCCCGCAAGCCTTCAACGTTTTCAGTGCGCTTCAATGAAAGTGGTTTTAGGCGGGGGATGATTCTGAGCATCTTAAATCCGATGGCTATTCCTTTTTGGGTTGGCATCACCGCTTATCTGAAAGCACAAGCGTGGATTGACTTGTCCACCACTGGATTGTTGCACACCTATGTGCTGGGCACGGCAGTCGGGGCAATGCTTTTGCTGACACTCTTTACTTTTATGGCCGCTCGGCTGGCGCCTTATGTGCAACACAATTGGGTTATTAAAATTATCCCCGGACTGATGTTGCTCGTGTTAGGGATGTATGCGTTTGGGAAGTATTTACTCTAGACTCAAAATAAGGGCCTAAAGAATTTTAAGAATATCGTCTCTCAAGATAGGGATATCCTTGATGACAATTTTCCAGACCAGATTATCATCTACAGAGTCATAAGCATGAATAACCCGATTACGAAAAGAGATAATCTGTTTGGCATTATTCAATGGATAATTTTCATTCACCTTCAAAATTCGACTGACAGCTTCACCGATGATCTCCAACTCTCTTTCAACGGCACGCTTCACTGTTGGATTTTCCTGGTACCATGTAAAATTTCTTTTCCCACCTAAATGATAATCAATGCCATCTATACTCATGAGAATGTCCATCAATAATTTTCTGATGGGATCATTCTTAGAGAGGCACTTTGGTTTCGTTCATTTCCTTTATGAAATAGGGGTTCTTCAAGGAAGGTTCAGTTACCAAATCTACCGATCGTTGGAGGAGAACTTCTAATTGATCGACAAGGTCAAAATAAAGCTCTCCATATTCTACCGGGTCAATATTGTCTTCGAAAGCAATGAGCAAGTCAATATCACTGTCAACAGTAAACAAACCATTTACCGTTGAGCCGAAAGCGTAAGCCCTCTTTACCTTGTGTGACTTTAAAAGCCTAACAACCTGGGGCAATTTTGATTTTAAGACTTCATTCATACAGGGACAAGTTATAAAATTCCTTGTCAATTTATTAAATCCCTAATAATGTCACTTATACCTCCAGCAATCTACCAAATGATCATTGACCAACCCGCACGCTTGCATGTGGGCATAGATCACCGTTGATCCTACAAACTTAAATCCACGACTAATTAAATCTTTACTCAGTGCATCCGATTCTTTGCTGGTGGCAGGAACTTGTTTCATCGTCTTCCATCGGTTAACAATGGGTTTGCTGTTGACGAAACGCCAGAGATAAGCATCAAAGCTGCCAAACTCTTTCTGTACTTCTAAAAATCGTTTTGCATTGTTGACGCTTGCATAGACTTTAAGTCGATTGCGCACAATACTTGGATCGAGCAATATCTTTTCGAGTTTCTTTTCCGTAAAGCGTGCTACTTTCACAGGATCAAAATCCGCAAAGACTTTGCGATAACCTTCTCTCTTTTTTAGAATCATCGACCAACTTAGCCCGGCCTGCGCGCCTTCCAGTATCAAAAACTCAAAATGAATTCGATCCTCATGCACGGGCACACCCCACTCTTCATCGTGGTATTTAATGTACTGCTCAAATCCCAGGCACCAGGGGCAACGATATTTTTCCTCCATAGTTTCGACTCTATTCATTCCTCGAGCAGTTATCCAAGGTACAGGATTGCGAGAAAAATTGTACCTTCATCACAAGAAAAAAAATGAAGCGGATACTACTTTTAGGTTTTATCTTTTGTGTTGCTCCCATCGCGGTTTTGCATGGTCAGGCCAGGGAGGTAGCTTCTTTTCATTTCTCTTCTATTTTGGCTCCGGAAATTTATGGACCGCGCTTTATTAAAAGTGACCGAACAGTAAACTACCAACCTAAAAGTGTGATCCTTCAGAACTCGACTTCTACAACACATTGGGGAGAGTCGTATTATATGGGTACGATGACGACTCAGTCTTACAATCAGGGAAAACTGGGGACGTTTTATTTTTGGGATGTTCAAGGCAACCTGCGCGAATCCAAATTCTTTCTGGATATTGCCGGGAAAAATAAGCGAGGACTTAAACTGGTTTTTCCCAGACGATAATAAATCTAAATAAAGTGTGTATGAAAAATAGAATACTGCCATTCCTTCTTTTGATTGCCTCTTCTTCGTTTGGGCAAATTGACTTTGATAAAAAACTAAAAGACATGGGGATTGAGTTATTTCCTCCCTCGAAGCCCATGGGAAGCTATGTGAAAGCGGTACGCACCGGCAATTTGCTTTACCTGGCGGGCAGTGGTCCTGCACGGGCCGATGGCACCAACATTACCGGCAAAGTAGGAAGAGAGTTGACACTCGAGCAGGGAGTTGATGCGGCACGTCAAGCTGGAATTTCTATTCTCTCCACGCT
Source organism: Bacteroidia bacterium (assembly GCA_031401775.1). Lineage (GTDB taxonomy): Bacteria > Bacteroidota > Bacteroidia > Cytophagales > Cyclobacteriaceae > ELB16-189. The sequence goes on from JANNRV010000037.1 coordinate 21,573, forward strand.
GAAAGCTGAATTGGGAGATCTCAATAGAGTAAAACGCGTGGTAAAGGTACTGGGCATGGTCAACTGCACGGAGAACTTTTACGATCAACCGAAAGTGATGAATGGATTTTCTGATTTGATGGTGGCCGTCTTTGGCGATAAAGGAAAACACGCTCGCTCCGCAGTTGGGATGTATGCGTTACCTTCTAATATAGCTGTGGAGGTGGAGATCATCGTAGAGGTTGAAAATTAATTCAAGACTAATTGTCCATTGACCATCGTCCATTGACCATGGTCAATGGTCCATTGACTGTTATTCCTTCATCCATTCATACAAGTGATAATGTTCTCCATTCATGCCTAGTTTTTCATAAGTACGTTGGGCAGATTGATTGGCTTTGTTCACATAGAGGCGTATTCCATGTAAACTGTGATCTCCATTGACCAAATCCTGAATATGCTGGTAGAGTTTTTTATAAACACCCTGACCGCGAAATTTCTCTGAAATATAAACGGACTGAATCCACAGCACGGTCCCATCGCGCCATTCACTAAACTCATAGGTAGTAGAAAGGCAACCGGCAACTTCATCCTGCACTTCGGCTACATAAAACCTCCCTTTACCAGGATCTCTTAATAGATGGTGAACACCCTGGGTGAGTTCTTGTAGATCAAGGGTGATGTCTTCGGTTTCGATGGCCAGTTTCAGCTGAAAATCAATAAGCCAGGGAATGTCTTTAAGAGACGCTTCACGAATGATCATGCCTTTTTTGTTTAATGAAAGCTTGTCAGGGGTAGACAAAGGTAAGTTTTCTCAGTATGATCTTGCTCATATGGGGTACAGTAAAGGGTAGGTAGCCCTTTGCAAATAGCTCATATTTTCTATAATACTACCCATGTACCATTTATGGCAAAAGAAAAAGAATTCCGGGCTTCGACTTGATTAAAATTGTATGAGCAACCAGGAAAAAGGTAATTGATCCCTTTAACCAGGTAAATAGAGATAGAATAGACCAAGTTAAATAACTCGAACAGTGTTGTTGGAGAGATGATAAGCAAGGAAGAGTAAATTCTTACCAAGTATAAAATTTCAAGGGAATGACTGAACCCCTACCACAAGAGCAAGATTCCAAGACCTCCTTTCAGTTGGGCTTACTTTACTTCTCCTACTTGCTGGTGATGGTGGATGGTGAGGTGGATCAACGTGAAAAAGAAGCCATCCGTAAAATCAAAATAAAGGAAAATATACCGGATTGGATCTTTGATGATTTCCAAGAACACATTGCATCCCTTACCGAGCAGCAGATTTTTAAGAAAGGAGTAGAGCTGATGAATCGTTGTTCGGATGAAGATAAGCTGAAAGCCTTTGTCCAACTCTACCTGTTAACTGAAATTGATAATAAAATTCATCGCAAGGAAGTACGGTTTCTATTGTACTCGTTGAAAGCCACGAACGTTCCTTTTGAAGTGGTTGAACAAAGGGCGAAAGTAGAAAGTGGTGTTGTCGTGAAGCGTTAGTGGATTGAGTAACATCATCTGTATAAAACAGAGAAGACAGAAATCATTTCATTTTCTCGATTCAATGAGTGAAAGAAAATCCTTTCCTAAACTTGTTATGAAAGGTACTGAGGCTGACCTGTTGATTACCGTTGCATTAATTGAATCCCATTCAGTATGTATTAGTTTAGTTGCCTTAAGTTCATCCAAAATTAATTCCATCAAATTCGCATGCTCCTTTAAGAAAGGATAATGACCTTGAAGGATTTTTAGAGTAGTCTCCTTACCATTGCCATAACCCCCTTTTAAAGAATTACTAAGCCAATTTTCATTAACAAAGAATTTTAAAATAAGAATGTGCCATTCTGTAAACCCGTCTATATAATTTAGAAATAACACTTGCTGTGTCTCTGGGTAATTCGGAGTTTGAATTGAATTAATAACTGCATTGTGCAAGGCATTCAATTTTTCTTCTTCATGATTTCGAACAGCAATCTGAGTGGCTTGGATTAAGATGGTTATGAATCTAGGGTTATTTTGAAGTTCATCAATGGATTTATTTAAGTCATTAATTGAGGTTGAAACGATTCTCATCCATGCATCATGTCTTTTCAGCAAAGGTGGCTTAACTACTATATCAATTAGCCATGGGATTAACGAACCAATAACAGGAACGGTTCCTGATAGCGCCTTGATTCCGTTAAGAACCTTGTCAGCATTTGCTTCTGTTGGGGGAGTAATTTTATCCATTTCAATCACAGTTATTAATCAACTCACGTTAAATCTTGTATTCTAACCATTATAGATAAATTGGTTATGCCAATCAAGGAACTTAGAACCCGGAGCTTCTTTTGCTTGCTTAGGTAAGGCAAGTCCTCTTCCGTGATACTGGTAATATTCTTTGCCATTCTCAAACTCAGCCTTAATTCTCCGACTTACTTCTATCTTCAATTCTTTGGTAATGGTCATGTATCCTGTGTCAAATAACTTGTGAATATCGGAGCGCAGGAGTAATCCATTTGTCGGAAGATTAGGGCCGGATTCCGAATAGGGTTTAATATGAGCTGCCTCCAATACAGGTAAGGTTCTTTCTCCAGTAATGGAGCAGCGCTTTTGATAGGCATCAGTTACAGAGGCTCTGAATGCACCTTGTCCAATCCTTACCTTTGCGAGAACAAGTCCATACTCCGGAGAAAAGGGTTCATTCACTTCAAACAAACTCTTCCCATTTTCGATTGGTAAGATTAGATACTTCATCAGACGCTCTTGAATTTGATTCCATATCTTTTTTCCTATTTCATCTTCAATGTCATAGTTTTTTCCGGTGACGATATTTTTACTCCAATCTGATGGAGTTTCAATCCAATCTTCTCGTTTAAAAAAAACAGGATTAGTAAGAACAATACATCCAATTTCGGGATTCGCTTCACTTCTATTTGTACGATAGCTCAAAATCTTCTTTTGAAATTCATCGAATGAATCGCAACCATTGCGTGTTCCAAAGGTTTCCCATGCGATCGAAATTGGAAGCTTCGTTTGCCTAAAGAAGAAACCAACTCCTCCAATCTTGTTTAATGGATACTTGAGTTTGAAAACAAAAAGATCTCCCGGATTAAGAGTTTTATACTGAGTACCGCCACCTGGTTGCCAGAAATTTACATCTTCAGGGTTCCTTGTGCTCAAATAACTGAACCAGTTTGTATCTGTAACTCCAAGTCTGAATTTCATTTTTTTGTTATAAGCACTGAAGCACGAATATAAGTCCTTTCGGGGTATTCAGCTTCAAACTTACACAAAGCGACTGAGCAGCTCACTTGTGCATTAGTGAGTTGTGTTACATTTTACTTTTACTCAGTATTAAATACAAATTCCTTTAGTTATGGGTGGGTTTGGGGCGCTGAGCGCTATGAACGATGCTATTAAAAAGAATCGTGAGCTTTTAAAGGCTAATAAAAAAAACCTTTTGAAAGGCCAAGATACTATCCTAAGAGTAGCGGCAATGTTTTTCGGGATTCAAAAAAACTTTCTGAAGAAGAACGCATCAAGCTTATTAATGCAACTTGGCAATCGAATAAGAGTGAAGCCCGGAAGCAAATTATCGTGTTGATCATATCATTCGTTTTAGTGGGCATATTGGTTCTTGCTTTTCTTTCTAGATGGTAAGCACGCCCATCTACCGCAAGTTTAGCCCATTGTTGGCGCACGCGTGCCGCGTGTGACTCTAGTTGTTGCGGTCTCCTGACCCACAACGCGAAGAAAACAATAAACTAAAAATGATGAGATGCAAAAGTTGGTCAGGCGACCAACTTTAACGAGGGTTTTAAAAAGTTCACTTTTTCATGTCTTGTGTATCCACCGAGTCATCCTCAAATATCATTACTGCGCCAAGGTAGGTTTGTTCATTAAGCGAGTCGTACGGGAAGGCGATCTCACCCATTAAAGTTACTCCCTCAACACCGATCTCAAACGGAATTGAGTTTTCCAAAGGTTGCACGAAGAGCTTGCTACCTAGCGTGGTTAAGGAAGGTTAAATTAGAAAACACACTATTTAAGTTTAGTGCACTTAAACTTAAATAATAAATTTATTAGTTAAGTTTGTGATAAAACCGCGGAAATGGACTTTAAATCAGGCATTTACATACAGTCTAATGGGTACAAAGCTTTTCAGCCCGCGAAAATTAATCGTGCTTATCGGTTTGACGATACGGATTTGCTACCATTGATAGAACAGGCCAATCTTAAACTGGGAGAATTAAGTGCATATTCAGAGTTGGTTCCGGATGTGGACCACTTCATTCAATTGCATGTGATTAAAGAAGCAATCGTATCGAGCAAAATTGAGGGGACGCACACGAATATGGAAGAAGCACTTCTACAGGAGGATGAAATAGACCCTGAGAGGCGCGATGATTGGCGTGAGGTGAATAACTACATTAAAGCAATGAACCATAGCATTGCGGAATTGGCAACGCTACCGTTGTCATCACGACTGCTAAAGCAAGCACACGGAATCTTGCTACAAGATGTTCGTGGTGATCATAAAATGCCTGGCGATTTTCGCACAAGTCAAAATTGGATTGGGGGAGCTACGTTAAAAGATGCAGCGTTCATTCCACCCGTATGGCAGGAAGTTGACCCACTCATGGGCGATCTTGAGAATTTTCTGCACAACGACCAAACTGGGTTACCCCATGTTATCAAGGTTGCGTTGGCGCATTATCAGTTTGAAACCATTCACCCGTTTCTGGACGGCAATGGTCGTATTGGTCGGTTGATGATTACCCTGTATTTTATGCATGTCGGCATTCTCAAAAAGCCTGTCTTGTACCTGTCTGATTTTTTTGAGCGCAACCGAAGTTTGTATTACGATAATCTTACTGGCATACGAACTCGCCATGATTTAAAAACATGGATTAAATTCTTTTTGGTGGGCACAGTAGAAACCTCCGAAAAAGCTATCCAGGGGCTCCGTAAAATTCTGGCTTTGAAAGTGGACTGTGAAACCAAACGAATTAACCAGCTAGGTAAAAAAATGAAACCAGCACAGGCGCTGCTGCATAGCTTATTTACAGAGCCATTGGTGCGGCCCGATGAAGTGGCAAAAATTACAGGCCTATCCATGGTATCTTCTTACAAACTGATAGAGGATTTTGTGCGCCTGAATATTTTAAAAGAAATTACAGGTAATCAACGGAACCGCATTTTTGCGTTTAACGAATATTTTGATGTGTTTGATTGAGTTAGTTGAAAGAAGCACCCAGTTTTCATTGGGATTGCCTGCCTGCGCGTAGCCGCTTCGGCAAAGGCAGGCGGGTACTGAATGAGTGCTTCATTCGCTTCGCTCTTTAAATTACTACCAGTCTCGCAATGACATTTCATAGGAGAGGCCGCACAAACTAAAATTGAAATGTCATTCCGGGCACGTGCGGTCTTTGCTACAAAGTGCTGAATAAAGTTTGACCCGGAATCCCGGATAAGACAGGCGAGCGCATTTCATAGCTTCTTCTCCAGTTCGCTGCTGGATTGCCTGCCTTGGCCGAAGCGGCTTCGCGCAGGCAGGCAGGTACTGAATGAGTGCTTCATTCGCTTCGCTCTTTAAGTTTCCCACCAGTCCCGCAATGACATTTCATAGGAGAGGAAGACGTACAAACTAAAATTGAAATGTGCGGGATCACGAAACAAGAAGTGTGAGGATGTGGTTAGTGAGGACGCGAACCACCGCAATTATAAAGTATTGGGAACAAGTGCAACTCAATTCTTTTCTATTATCATCTTTACCCTATTCATTCTCATCATTTGCGTGATGTAGAAAGAAATGGGCAACGTAACCCACAACCAATAATCAAACTTGAAAGCACAAAAGATGGATACAAGAGAAATGATGATCCATTCAATAAGTATTCCTTCTTTGACCTTACTACTTTTTTTGCTAAACAAAATAGCGTCCATGATACCTAACAGCAAATAAAATCCCACGAGTAAGAAGAGCCCCCAGAATAAGAATAGAACCAGAAGCCCATAAATGTTGTGTAATAAGAGCGCATTCCAGGGTTGATTGCTGGGCAGCCCAAGAAGTTTGAAGAGGATGAAACTTAAGTAAGTGGTGATGTAGAATCCGGGGAGGTGGATCCAGTTGGTAGCGAAGATTTTGAGTAGTTTTTTCATTTGGTACTGCGTGATAAGGGATGTTTTATATACGCATTTCTCAACCTTAAGAAGAAAAAGCTTTTTCGCTTCTACTACCGTCTGGCATTGATCAGAACAGATCGGGGTATCACTGCAAGAGGTGTTCAACGGCTTTCGTTTACCCCTACAAAAGAATGCACTTCAATAAACTTCAATAACAAACCCGAAATAATCATTAACGGCATTATACATCATAGGCATAGGGCGATCTAACTTTAAGAAAGGAGTTGTCTCTATTACAGTAAACGTTTGACCACAGATGGGTGGATTTTTGGGATCAAAAGAAATACTTTCTGTATAGGCGACTACTTCCTGCGGGAAAAAGTAGATTCTACTGCCAACAGAAACCTGGCCCGGTATGGATATCTGATCGGTGTACCGTACAGAGGCCTGGTCGATTCTTCCGTTGTGCTCCGGTGTAAAGGCACTTGGATTATCTCCTCTTCGGTTTGACATTGAACCGGCTGCCGCGGATTGTGCTACTACCGATCCATCACCGTTGACTTTAATAAGCATCCATTGTGCACTCCACCAACCAAGGTCAACAGGTCCGGCTTCCAAATAGCCTCGCTCATTATGCAAGGCAATCTCAGGTTTCCATCGATTACGAATTCGATAAAAAGAGGTACCGTCCACAGGTTCAAGTGCCCATTGGGCACTCCACCAGCCGGGTTCAATACTGCTGCATTCAACAGGACCATACTCTATATTAATAAAGTGATTTCCCCCCCTGCTATTAATCCTATAATATCCTTCCACCGACTCAAAAAGCCATTGTGCACTCCACCAGTCGGGCCGTATCGTACTTGTTGAAAGCTTGAGCCTATCGGCAATAATATACTCGTTTGGTTTCCATCGATTCTGGAATTGATAGAGATCCTGAGCATTTAAGGAGGTTATTCCGATGATCAGCAGGGCAAGGGTACTTGGCAATGTACTGCGCATAGAGTTTGGATTAGGGTGAGCAGGATTACAAGGAACTAAGGTATGGATATTTTATTACCCTCTTTTGCAAGGATCATGCCGTCCTACAGAAGGCGGTGCTTCGTTCCTTAGCCCCTGGTTCCTTCGCTTCGCTCTTCAGATTACTTACCACTCCCGCAATGACATGCCATAGGAGAGGCACCCAAACTAAAACTGTGAGGAACCAAGCCATGAAGTGGTTTCATCTCACCATGAAGCAATGTGCAGGAAGCCATGAAGCAGTTGTCATCTCACCATGAAGCAATGTGCAGGAAGGCATGAAGCAGTTGTCATCTCGCTATGAAACAATGTGCAGGAAGGCATGAAGCAGTTGTCATCTCGCCATGAAGCAAAGTGCAGGAGGCTATGAAGTAGTTGCCATCTCGCCATGAAGCAAAGTGCAGGAAGGTATGAAGCAGTTGTCATCTCGCCATGAAGCAATGTGCAGGAAGCCATGAAGCAGTTGTCATCTCGCTATGAAACAAAGTGCAGGAAGGCATGAAGCAGTTGTCATCTCACCATGAAGCAATGTGCTGGAAGGTATGAAGCAGTTGTCATCTCGCCATGAAGCAAAGTGCAGGAGGCTATGAAGTAGTTGCCATCTCACCATGAAGCAAAGTGAAGGAAGGTATGAAGCAGTTGCCATCTCGCCATGAAGCAAAGTGCAGGAAGGTATGAAGCAGTTGCCATCTCGCTATGAAACAATGTGCAGGAAGCCATGAGGCGGTTGCCATCTCACCATGAAGCAATGTGCAGGAACAGTGGTCAAGGCTATTTAGGTGGTCAGACAACCTGCCAACAAATCGACTAGGTGAAGCCAGAAATTTTTTTTCAAATGCGATGAAAAAATGCTTAAGAACGTGCCAATGCCTTTTGGGTTATAGCAAAATGAAAATATATAGTTTCATAAATAGTTGAAAAAAAAGCAACGCTGCGAAATGACTTGCGTGATTAGGCATATAACACTAAAAATTACTGTTATGTCACACGTTAAAAACTTGCAGAACTTTGACCAGGTCATCGCGGTCTGCACCGGGTTGGGAGGAAATTATAACCCCGGAAATCAAAACCTCAGTGTTCAGGAACTGACCACCTTATTGAACAACGCACGCGCTGCGTATGAGTCGATGAAGGAAGCACGGTCAGGTTACAAAGACGCGACTAACAATCGCGAAGTGAAGTTTGAGGGAATAGACAAACTTGCTGCACGCATCCTCAGCGAGTTGAAGTCCTCAAAGGTAAAGGAGCAAACCGTAGCGGATGCTCGGGAGATGACACGAAAGCTGGCAGGCCGCAAGGCAAGCCGCGATCCTGTTTCCACGGAGCCACCAGCGGCAACAGAACCTCCAAAGAAGCCGAGAGCAAGGGGACTTGACTTTGCTTCAATGGCAGACAACTTCGGCATCCTGGTGATGATCGTAAGTGAGCAACCCAACTACCATCCCAACAGGGAAGACCTGAAGGTGCTAGCCTTACAGGAAAAGTCGGAGCAGTTGCGTGTTGCTAACGCGAACGTGTCAACCGCCAGGGCGAAGTGGATGAACGCCAGTTGGTCGCTGAAAAACATGCTTTACACAAACCCGAGTAGTGTCTATGACACCGTGAAGGGCGTGAAACTACAGATGAAGGCGATCTTTGGCTTCCGAAGTGAACCCCGCCAGGCAGTGACGAAAATCCAGATTAGTAAACCAACAACCCTGTGATGCACCACGAAAAGTAAGCCCCGCACGGCAATGTGCGGGGTTTTACCCTAGATCTGGTTGGTCGCCCTCTCTACCGCAAGTTTAGCGCAGCGTAACTTGTGGTGCATTTCATAGCTCCTGCCTGTTTCTTCATTGTATTGCGCGGACCTTTGAGAGTTTCATTCGCTTCGTTCTTTAAACTACACGCGATGACATTTCATAGTAGAAAGTCTGCCACATTTGAGAAAACGATTTTGTAAATTTACTGATGCTACCCTGGTTCTTGTTGGTTGCCTGACCAGCAAGTCTTATAATCTGCATCTTGTTCATGTTGTCTATGATAGTTCTTGCAAATCTTCTTATCTGCAACACGGAGAAATGGTAAACTAGAGATAAATGCAAGTAGCTTTTCAACAGGGTTAGCGCAGAAAGTTTTTCGCGATTCCGAGTGGTCTTAAAATGTATCTTTTTTTGGCAACGTGTAAAACCTGCCTCCGCAAAATGTCATCAAGTGTTTTGATCGTCTTGATTATGTGCCGTCCTTTATTGAGCATGACACATTCTGCCATTACGCCATAGGCGGCATCTGTAATTTCCGATCGGGTGGCAAAGCCGGTTTTATTAAGTGTTTCCAGAACCTGTGTCGCCCAGATCACCGGGACGTGCGCAGCCTCGCAAATCCACAGGATCTCTTCCTGAATTTCACTCAGTCGTTCAAATCCGATTTCAACAGCTAAATCGCCTCGAGCAATCATAACCCCCACTGAGCCATCCATCATGCCATTGAACAAAAGGGCTGGTAGATTCTGAATAGCGAGAAGACGTTCAATCTTCAAAATGATGGCCGGTGGTTTTTTTCGAGAGTGTTTACGTAGTTCGGTACGGAGCATCTCAATATCTCGCGGTTCGCTAACAAACGAATAACCAACCATATCGGCATGCTGGCAGATAAATGGAATGTTCTCTTTGTCATTTTCCGTCAGTGGAGGAATTTTCAAATCGCTATCAGGCAAATTGATTCCTTTCTCAGGTTTCAAAAATGGCTTCTTCGTGGAAATCCGGGTGATGCGCACATGCGCAGAGTTGGGTTCTACTGAGATCACTTTCGCCTCGAATTTTCCATCGTCAAAAAACAAATGTTCACCTGGTTTGATCATCTCAAAGATTGATGCTGGTTCAATCCAAATAGGCGTGCCTCCTTTTGTGTCAGGTTGTGAGGCTGACATTGGCAATAGCAATATATCCTCCCCTTCATGCAGATGAAGTCCTTTTTCTGCATCTATTTGAAGTGACAATGCAGCCACACGAATTTTGGGGCCTGCCAAATCCATGTAGAGTTTACAATTATGTCCCGTTTTGGAAACAGATCTATGCAAGACATCAATCATCTTGATCCAGACCGTAGGATTATCGTGCGCACAATTGATTCTTGCCACAGACATCCCACTATGTAGCATTTCTTCGACCATCATGCGATCATTGGCCATTTCTTCTGTAAAGGTGACCATGATGTGCGGCCGCCCTGTAGAGGGGCTAATGCCTAGTAGCTCTTCATTGTGGCGGGCTCTGAGTCGCGCGGCATCCTCAAATCCACAGGGAGCTTCGTGCCGTTCTACATGGTTCGAGTTTAGCCAGCGAAGAACTGTTTGCACTTGTGCCATGGTATGACTTTCGCAATTTGCTATCGATGAGAGACCGATTTTATGAAGGTACTCTTGGGCTTCGCGAATTTCGGCACTTCGCAAAACCAAATAATGCAGCAAGTTGGTAGCACCAGATTGGAAATTGGGATGAGTTGTTTTTAAGAGTGCCTCATACTTTTTTTCAGTTGCAATCATCAACTGAACCAACTCATCCAATTGATCATATACTTTTTGGAAATCGTACGACTGTACTGAGGCGACTTTCATTTTCCTTGATCCATCATAAAATCTTTGTAAAGATGGTAGAGACGATGAGTAGATTCTATGATATCTGTCATCTCTAATAAAATGCGAGTTTGCAGTGTGGCAAGCTTGTTATTAATTTCATTTTGTTGAATACGAAGAATTTCTGAATCCAAACAGGAATCCAAGAATTTTTTCAATTGTTGAAAAGATTTATCCTCTTCTTCCCTCTTGTTGAAAACTAACCCGGAGATTTCTGAATGAACAATGGAGAAGTAATTGCCTGAAAGCATTTCAATTGATTCCAGCATTTTTTGGAAATTTTTGTTCGGAGTCGGGTGGAAGTTGGCGACATGTTCACTGCATGACTCGCTGATCAGCAAACTGCTTTGATAAAGATCTTGCAAGATGTCAAAAACCAATAGGTTCAACCGACCTGCCGTTAGTCCACCTTGTTCTGCCTTGCGTATGTAGCGAACTATTTTTTCGCTAATGCGTTTATTTTCAGCGGCAACTTTTTTTACTTCTCTTCTTTGAGCTTCGAGTTTTTTGGGTGATTCACTCACTAACGCACCCCAACATAGTTTCAAAAGCCGCTCAATCCCCAGTAAGTTTTCTGCCGCATTCAATTTGCTTTGGTCGAGCAACTCGCGCACGGTAATGGTTTCTTTTAGTAGCAGTTTATCGGCTCTTGTTTCATTTCTTTGTGTTCGTTTAAATGTGATCTGACTGTAAACTAGCAGGGCGAGGGTAATGCATGCTACTATCACCACTCCGGCAAATCCAGTAAAATATAGAAATAGCGCAATCAGTGCGCTCCCCGCGAAGGCCACAAAGGCAGTAAGCACCCAGCCACCAATCACCTGTAGTACTCCGCTTACCCGATAGACCGCACTTTCTCGCCCCCAGGCCTGATCAGCAAAAGAAGAACCCATTGCCACCATAAATGACACGAACGTGGTCGAAAGGGGAAGTTTTTGAGATGTTCCCCATGCAATGAGCGCGCTGGCAACGACCAGATTTACAGCTGCGCGAAGTAGATCAAAAGAAGGCTCTTGCGATTTCCCCTTTTTTGATTCTTTTGGTTGTCGCAGGCGATTTTCCATATTGCGCAGCCAGGATTCAGGCACGTTCTTGGTAAACTTGCTGCCAAAAAAAATGGCGCCTCCTACCATCCATCGAGCAAATGGATTGGATGTAAACTTTTCATCGCCCTCGTCTTGCCTGCCTAGCGATACTTCCGTTTCAGTTACCTTTCTGCTCTTCGCGCTGAGCCAGAGCGTGGCTACCATAATGGCACCCGATACTAACAAGAACCAAACAGGTGTTGTAATCTGCTCATTGAGCACATTCATGTTAAAGGCATCGGCTGTCACACCGGAAACGGACCAGGCTTCATAAGCCGAATAAGCGGCCACTGAAACACCGATGAAATTGACCAAGTCATTTCCTGCAAAAGCCATCGCCAATGCAAACGTTCCAATCAAAACAATGATTTTTAGCGGATTGATTTCTGAAAAGCGCATCGCGAAAAACGTGGCTAGAAAGAACGCCACGAATGAGATCCCCAAAATGAGAAGAGTATTTTGTTGAATCCAGCTTAACTGGCTCATGCTTACCAACGCACTTCCCTCCAGGCCTTTGATCAGCAAAAAGTAAATCATGATTGTAACGGCTACACCCGAAAATGCAGGGCCAAATATTTTTAAACTCTTCTTCAGCTTGAAGGTGAATAGCAGGCGCGAAAAAAAGTGGATGACGGTACCAGCCACAAACGCCACCAGGACGGAAAAAAAAATCCCTCCAATAATAGTGAGGGCACTTCGATAGTTAAGAACTGTTTCCAATTCGGCAAAGGGTTTACCCTGCTCGAGCACATACAAAACGCCTACCGTGAACGAGGCACCCAATAATTCGAAAATGAGCGATACGGTAGTGGACGTGGGAAGCCCCAATGAATTGTAAATATCTAATAGGATTACATCCGTTAGCATCACAGCTAAGAAGATGATCATCACTTTGTCGAACGTAAAAAACTCTGGTTGAAAAATACCGTTGCGGGCGATTTGCATCATGCCATTGGAAGAGAGCGTACCGATCAACACACCAGCACTCGCAATAATGAGGATCATACGGAAGGAGGCGACCTTAGAGCCTACGGCCGAATTCAGAAAATTTACGGCATCGTTGCTTACCCCTACAATTAAGTCGACAATGGCAAGCAAGACGAGCAAGCCGATGATGATTTGAAAAGCCAGCATAGTAGAATTCGAGGTAAATTAGCCGATCACAGATTACCGTAATGTTAAGGTTTTTAAGTGTTGAGTTTTTAGGATTATCGCCTATGATCAATCTATTGCCGATTGTATTTTACCAACATAGCTATTGTTGGTTGCCTGACCAACAAGACTTACCATCTTTCCACCTCGTTGATATCTAACTATGATAGGGGATTGCGGGTGCTGAATGAGTACTTCTTTCGCTTGGCTCTTCAAGTTACACGCAAGTGACATTTCATAGCAGAAAGTCAGACGCATTTCAAAAAACGATTCGTAAATTTACTGATGCTACTATGCTAAAATACACACCCCTTCTTCTTCTACTCATCTCCTGCGCGCGAGATATCCGTAAGCTGCACGTGCCAGGCATTGTACCCGATGCATTGCAAACAGAAATACAACTGCCTTCACAAAAAGGCAAGTCGCTTCAACTCTTATACCTGGGTTGTGGTCACATGATCATCGAGCAGAATGGAGAAGCCTTCTTCACCGACCCTTTCTTTTCCGTTCAACCGATAGGGAAGATGGCAGGCAAGGTGCAAACGAAAAAAGAATACCATGAGCGATGGCATCAGCACATTAAAAAAACAATCGGCTTTGAAAGTGTGCAAACAGGTTTGGTGTCACACTCGCATTACGATCACTTGATGGATTTGCCCGTCATGCTTACCGATCATGATTTTCCCAATCTGAAAACGGTGTATGGCAATGCCTACCTTCCTAAAATGCTTACGAGTTTCCAAAACGAGGGAGTAACACTTCAGCCACTGCATGATGATGAAGTATTTAATCCGTGCACAGAGCCATCTGACTCCAAACATCAATGGATGCCACTGACCAGTAATAGCAAATTTCTTCCTATTCAAACCCATCATGCGCCACACGCAGCAGGCAAGCTTTTTATGAGTCGCGCCATGAAAGCGAAACAGGAAAAATATTTCCGGGAAAAACTGAAGGACCCTTATGCAAAGATTGGCAACTTCAAATGGACGGTGGGTACCTCGTATGCTTTTTTGGTCGATTGGTTCAATGGCTCTGATACAGTAAGGCTATATATACAAACCTCGGCCAGTCGTTCGCCCAATGGATTGCCGCCTGTAGCTGAACTGAAAAAAAAGAAAGTTGACCTCGTCATCCTTTGTTATGCCTCTACACCCAACGTGCGCAAGTACCCACAGTATTTGATGGAAGCATTGAAGAAAGACGGCTACCCTAAAATACTCATGGTGCATTGGGAAGACTTCTTCACGGATCAATCTACGTACGGCCCTGCTAAACTTGTACGGGGTACAAGTCCTCGCACAGTAGTGAAGCGATGGAAAGAGGCGTTGAACGTTAAAGACAATTCTTTGCTCACCAATTATATCATGATGCCAAGACCGGGTACGATAGTAACGATAAGGTATTAATTGAAATGTCATTCCGGGCACGTGCGAACAGAATAGCAGAGTGCCACACAGAAATTGACCCGGAATCCCGCGAAAGTAGAGGACCACATTTCATAGCGTCTTCTCCTGATCTCTACCGGATTGCCTGCCTTGGCCGAAGCGGCTTCGCGCAGGCAGGCGGGTACTGATTGAGTGCTTCTTTCGCTCCGCTCTTTAAATTACTACCAGTCCCGCAATGACATTTTCATAGGCGAAGGTGCACAAACTAAAATTGAAATGTCATTCCGGGCACGAGTGGTCTTTGCTACAAAGAGTTGGAAGCTGGATTTGATTACCAAGATGAATGGAGAATGGAAAGACTTGAGCGAAGACTGGATTGACAGGCGCGAATTAGACTTTTCTAAAACATTGGATGGATAAGATCAAAAATGATTTTTATCTTCGAACAGCGTTGCAACGGTAAAGCCTTCTACAAGTTCAAGCTGATATTTATTTTCCCGAGTGCTCCCTGAAATTAAATTAATAGTAACATGCCAGACATCTATCAGAAATTCCAAATCAAAACTTCACCGCAGGAGGTGTTTGATGGATTTTGTTCACCTCAACAATTGAATCAATGGTGGACCAAAGAATGCAGCGGCAAGCCCGTTAACAATGAAATGTACAATTTCTATTTTGGCGATGAATACAACTGGTATGCAAAAGTGATCCATGTGGTACCGGGAAAAGAGTTAACGTGGCAGATGACAAAAGCAATGGATGATTGGAAGGGCACCGAGGTGGGCTTTACTCTAACTTCTGAACCGAATGGCACCTCTGTTCTTTTCTTTCACAAACATTGGGAAACGCCATCCGATCATTTCGCCATCACTACCTTCTGCTGGGGTCAATTGCTCAACGGCTTAAAAAATTATCTCGAAGCTGGTATCGTTGTTCCTTTCGAAAAGAGAAATTAAAATATCCGATGCGCTTTGGAAAGTGTAAATCCGGATGTTAGGAGCTGGATGAAAATGAGTTCTAAACAAATAAAAATCTAAACCCCAATGCCCATGAAACCTTCGCCTTTTATCAGCAAATTAAAATCGTTTTTTCCTATCGCAGAAATAGCATGTATTGCTGGATTTGTGCTCGGCTTTATGTTGAGTAAACAAGATTATACATTCGGTGGCGACATTGTTAGGTATTCGTTGAGTGTATTGGCAGGCATTTACTTTTTAACGGCTTACCTGCCACCGGACGCCCCACCCTCAAACGAACAAGATAAACCAGCAGGTTTTCTGACCCTACTGGGTCGAACCATTGCTCCAAAAATATTGGGCATCGGATCAGCCGTAATGGTAATTGGAATTTTATTTGCTGTGCAGCAGATGAAAGGATCGAATGAAATGTTATTGATTGGCAGCGGAAGTTTAGCAATCGCTTCCCTAGTCGGTCTTGTGAGTATGGCAACCGATGAAACAGCACGCAAGATCCTTGGTCCCTTATTACTACGCGCTGTACCGTTGTTAGTGATTGGTGTTTATTTCCTATTAAATTCACCACGTGTTGTGGAGTGAGCGAGCTAATAAAACACAGCATTTTAGGACTGGTTTGACCTAGGATCATTTTACCTAGTACGTGGCTTCATCCCTTGTTCTTGTTGGTCGCGTGACCAATAAATCTCGCCATGTCAACTATTCGCCCCGTAAGGTACTCTCCGGGTTGGCTGTGGAGGCACGGGTCTCCTGCTTCAGGCCACCTCGAAGATTGGAATCAGCTTTGTTACGTCAAATCCCAGACTTGGAGTTACTGGATCACCAAGGTTTGGATCGCGTGAGGTAAAATGGATGAGACCACGGCTTGCGATCCGATGTAGAGCTTGTATTCAATTTTATCATCGCTTTGATTCATAACAACAGTAGCCATGGATCCATCCTCATTAAGAAAAGAGGTAGCTAGCAATGGACTTCTGCTCGTCACCGTGCTCACCCGCTTCGCCCCAGGCCGAACGAATTTTGAGAAATGACCTATATAGTAATACGATGGCGTGTAGATTAAGGTGCCTGTTGTCAGATCGGCATGTACCGGAGCAAAACATAAGTTTCCAAGATGGTTGGGCCCACCGGTTTGATCCAACAGAATATTCCAGTCTGTCCAGCCAACCGTGCCTTGATTGAAATCATTGATCATTGAGCGTCCATAGCGTTCTGCGTTTGGCCAATGTTGATATTTTTTTGCGTCAAACTTTTCAACACAACCTTCAGTAAATAAGATATTCTTGTCGGGAAAGGATTCTTTGATGTTACTGAGATTGGCAAACATGGGATTGCCACCGGCCCAGGTCTCATACCAGTGAAATCCAATTCCCCAAGCATATTGAGAGGCCTCGGGATCATCGAAGATGATATTGGCGCGGTGATTCATCAGATCACGATTGTGATCCCACACTACAATTTTTTTATCACCCAATCCTTCGGCTTGCAAGGTGGGGCCTAGATATTTTTTTAGAAAATCCCGCTCTTCTTCAGCTGTGTAAATACAGGACTCCCATCGCTGCTTCGCCATCGGTTCGTTTTGAATGGTTACACCCCAGATGGGCATGCCTTCACGCTCATACGCTTTGATGAACTTGGTAAAATAAGTTGCCCAGGTTTGGTAATAGTCCGGTAACAATTTGCCACCGTTCAATAGATCTTTATTGTCCTTCATAAAAGCAGGCGGACTCCAGGGACTGGCATACAACAACAGCTTTCCTCCCGCTGCCGCTATGGCGCTCTTAATAAGAGGTATCCGATACTGTTGATCGTGGTCGATGCTGAAGGATTTAAGTTCTTTGTCTTCATCAACAACATAGGTATAACTTCCGCTGCTGAAGTCGCAACTATGAATCGTGGTGCGCGCCAGTGAATAGCCAATACCTTTTTCCCGATCATAGTATGCTCGTAAAAGATTCTTTTGGTTTTCATCCGACAGTTTTGAAAAAACTTCGGCAGCCGCATCCGTAATAGCACTTCCTATGCCAATAAAACTCTGGAATGTTTTTCCGGGGTTGACAAAAACTGAAATCTGATTTTCAAGAGGTTGTTCAGCGGGTATAAATAGTGCAGAATCGGTAATCGCCAATCGCAAATCGGTTTGATCAGCAGTCGTATAAATGGTGGCTTGTTTCCCGGTTATTGAAAAGACGGGCGTGGATTCAACCTTGGATTGGTCTTGCTCCTGAGAAATTTTGGTTGAATCATTACATCCTTGAAGGAGCAGGATAATGCCAAGGGTAACCAGGTAGTTTTTCATGGGTTGAATAGAGTTGAAGTAAATAGATCGCGAGCGCCTGATCAAATTTACTCGAATTTATTTTCACCGCGATTGCTGCCTCGCCTGACAGAGACTTCTTAGTACATTTCTATTACGAATCCAAAATTATCATTGTTGCGGTTCCTCATCATGGGCATGGGGCGATCTAATTTTAGATTGGGAGTGATTTCCACGACCATAAAAGTTTGGCCGCCAATGGGTGGATTTTTGGGATCAAAGGAAAGACCCTCTGGATTGGCAATTACTTCTTGTGGAAAAAAATAAATCCGGGTGCCAACGGAAACATTTCCCGATATACTTATTTGATCGGTGTAGCGCACCGAGACCTGCTCAATTCTTCCGTTGTGCTCTGGTGTAAAGGCATGGGGATTATCACCGTTTCTAGTTGAGATGGAGCTTATCGCAGTCACTGCCATGGATGGCACTGACTCATCACCACCAACTTTTAACGTAGCCCATTGTGCACTCCACCATCCCAGGTCGATGGGGCCGGCTTCCAAATATCCTTGTTGGTTATGTAATGCGATCTCGTGTTTCCAACGATTACGAATTCTATAAAAGGAAGTTCCGGCTACTGGCTCAAGCGCCCACTGTGCACTCCACCAGCCGGGTTGAATACCACTGCATTCTATGGAGCCATTTTGTATGTGAAGAAATTCGTTCCTCCACCTGTTTTTAATCTGATAATATCCGTCTACAGGTTCAAGAATCCATTGCGCACTCCACCATCCGGGTTGAATAGCTCCCGCTGTGGCATTGGGTTGCTCAACGTGAATAAATTCATCTGCTTTCCAGCGATTTTGAAGTTGATAATAATCCTGTGCACGGGATGAAATAATACCAACGAACAGGAAAATAATCGTACTTAGAAATACATTGCGCATGAAGTTGAGTGTTTGGTGGTTTGGTAAACTCAGTAATAAATGTAGAAATTTTTCGACAATCCCTTTGCAAGTTCCGTGCCGACCCGAAATAGATGGTCAATTAAATCACCAGGTGAATCCAATGGCAAATCCATTCTAAAATACTACCCCAGCTTAAGTGAATTTTCACATTTTATTACAAATAGGTCTTTTAATTTATTGCTACAGCTTTAACAATTCGGTAATTTAATTGTCGTTATGAAGAGAGGATCGGTGAAGATTTTTTCGAATCAAAATGTAGCTGCGTATGACACTTAAAATCAGACTTGCCCTTATTAAAAGACTTCTTGCACTCGGAACGCTCATCATGTGCACCGTGTGGATGTTGTCTTAATTGAGCTGAGTTATTTATCTCAAATCCCTAAAACGACCGAATCAGGGATTACTCGTCTTTCAATGAGTCCACTGGATTTATAGACGAAGCTTTGAATATTTTGTAGCCGATCGAGACACCTTTACATCATTTTTTACCACCTTTCTTTTTTGATGCTTTCTTAGCGGCTTTTATAGGGACTTTTTTCTTAGTTGGTCTTTTGATTGGCGTTACTTCTTCAAAGACAACTTCTAATTTAGGATTGGCACATGGGTCGATTGTTTTTTGAGTAATTCTTCCTGTAAACCAACTGGTATATTCAAAATCTACTATATCCTGATCACTCACGTTGATTCCAAGAGGGTTTTCAACGGCTACGATCCAGAAACCGAATGTTGGATCACCGGGACGGATTTTACAATTGACAATTACCACTCCAATATATTTCTTACCGATAGGTAATCTGAAATCCATTTCATCATTAAATTCTGGCAATTTCTTGAATTGAGATGCATCAGATTGTTCTGGCGAATCCATTTTTGCAGTTGCTGCTGAAGAAGAAGACGATACATAATTAATCATATATGGTCTTGAAGAAGTAGTGAGCGTTCCTTTTCCCATGGCTTTTGTGTAGTTTTAGTTTACAAGTGTTAATTTAACTAAAATGAAACGGCATTTCATAGTAATCTGCCTTCAATTTATTTCTTATAGTCTTACAGCCCAATTGTATGATAGCTGTCTGCTATTTTATCAGCAAGCTGACTACGAGCGCGTAAAGTATGTCTTTGAGAAAGATCAGCAGCTCCAGGCCCAACTATATGATTCTATTGATTTGTTGGATGCAGTTTCCACTGCTTATATAAATCTTGGTGAATTTACAAAAGCGAAAAGCCTTATCTTGACATGTTTTCCAACCCCCTTCAAGTTATCTACCCCTCCAACACTAGCTCAGGCTATCGTATTGAATAATCTTGGTTTAGTTTACGATGAACAGTATGATTTTGATTCCGCTTTATATTGTCTCAATCGCGCCTTAAAGATGCGTTCTGCACTTCTTGGAAAGGAAGATCATATAGTAGCTGAATCCTATTTTAATCTGGGCAGTTTATTTAGTAAAATGGGTGACTATGACAAAGCTGAAGACCTTTTGGGGAAGACTTTGTCAATTGAAACAAAACAATACTCATCAAATGATCCTTCGTTAGCACTGACACTAAACAACCTTGGAGTAGTTAACGAAGAGTGCGGTCGATTAACAAAAGCATTAAATTACTACGCTCAAGCCACGTCTATTTTTGCTATCAATCCGGGAAGAAAATCGTATCAATATGGTTTGTTACTTTTTAATCAAGCCAAAGTACTTGTAAGATTAAATCAATTAGATAGTGCCAATCTTTATTTTGCCAATGCTAACCAAATACTTAACAATGCCAATGTTCCAATGCTTGAGTTTGGGATGCTGCAGATTGAGATAATTGATCGTTTAATTTCGAGCAATCAACTAAGAACGGCTGAAGACTTATTGCAAAAGACAGAGGAGTATTGGAAATCTAATTCAGAATCATATACACTATTCGAACCAGAGCTTTTACTTTCAAAAGCTGCCTTATTTCAGAAAAAGGGGCAAAACTCTATAGCGCTCAAGTTGATCGATGAAGCAAAGACAAGGCTAAATCTTAATCCCTCGAGGTGGAATTTTAGCGTGAGTAGGATGTTAGACTATGAAGCGTTGCTTTTTTTTCAAGAAAAAAGGTATGATCTACATAATCAAAATTTTATTTTGATCCACCACCAACTGCATAGAAAAATAAGACAAATGTTTCCCTCGTTCTCAGAAAAAGAAAGAGAACAATTCTTTTTAATCGCAAGGCCTTATTTTGAAAAATATCCAACCCTGCTTTTGACCCCGACCCGACTAAAAGGAATTGCCGGTCAGCTCTACAATAATCAATTGGCTACTAAAGCCATTTTATTAAACTATACTAATCGATGGAAACGCCAAATTCTAATGAGTGGAGATGTTGAGTTAATCAAGCAGTTTACCCATTGGCAGGAATTGAAATCAAGAGTACAGGTGGAGTCGGAAAGAAGATTCGCAAATCACTCACTTTCGCTGGATAGTTTGGAGGAGGAAGTTAACTCCTTAGAAAAGGGACTGTCTGCGCGATCTGAATATTTTGCGAGACATATCGACAATACGATTGTGGATTGGAAGGCGATTCGGGCTAGGTTAAAAAAGAATGAAGCCGCTATTGAGATCATCCGCTTTAGAAAATTTGACTATAGCATAACTTTGGATTTCACAGAAGAAGTATTTTATGCGGCCTTGATAGTCACCCATCGAACGAAGGAGGATCCGGATGTTGTAATTTTCAAGAATGGGAATGAACTTGAAAGTCGCATACTAAAGAATTACCGAAACTCGATTTTATTAAAACAGGAAGACTTAGACAGTTATAATCAGTTTTGGGAACCGATACACGCCAAACTGAAAGGTGTGCAACGCGTTTACTTTTCTCCCGATGGAATTTTCAATTTAATTAACTTCAATACGTTGAAGAATTCAAAAACGGGCAAGTATCTGATGGAGGAAATTGAATGGAGGCAGGTGACAAATACCATAGACCTGCTTGCCTCTTCCGAAGAAGAAGAAAAAAACAACAATTATGCTCTGTTGTTTGGTGGGCCAGACTTTCAGACTAAAGCAATCTGGCAAGGAGATATAAAGCGCTCGTTTATTCCTTCTGCCCGCACATATCAATCAATTAAAATGGAACGGGGGCAAAGTTTATCGTTTCTTCCAGGTGCTAAGATGGAAGTAGAAAACATTCGTGATTTGTTGGAGTCATACCAATGGAGTGTTGACTTGTTTGAAGGAAAGAATGCATTGGAGGAAAACCTTAAACATAGTTTAAAGCCCAAACTGCTACACATCGCTACCCATGGCTATTTTCAGGCAGACAGCAAGTACAGTCCAAATCAACGGGGGGCTGAAAATTTACTTCTTCGATCAGGGCTTATGCTTGCTGGCGCAGAAACATCATATAATCAACTAGAAATGATTTCAGATTTGTCTGATCAGGAAGATGGAATTCTTACTTCTTATGAAGCAATGAACTTGAATTTGGAAAATACGGAACTCGTTGTACTTTCTGCTTGTGAAACTGGCCTAGGTGAAATTCAAAATGGAGAAGGCGTCTACGGTTTGCAGCGTGCCTTTCGTGTAGCGGGGGCAAGGAGTCTAATCATGAGTTTGTGGAAAGTAGATGATGAAGTGACACGCTATCTAATGGAACTCTTTTATAAAGAATGGTTAAATACTAGAGATAAATACGGAGCCTTGCTTCACGCACAAAAGATAGTTAAGGAAAAATTTCCCGAACCTTACTATTGGGGAGCTTTTGTAATAGTTGGCAATTTGTAATGAGCCAACCGACTTATAAAGCAAAGTCCAAAGTTGTTCACTTAGGGCGCACTACAGTTTTAAACATCTATCTATGCAACGAAGAAAATTTTTCAAGTTAGGGGCAGCGGGATTGCTCACCACGGCAGCTGCGCCATACGCTTTCGCAGAGCAAAAGAAATCCATCCATTATGTAAAGGATGCACCTGAAGTCATCGTAGTCGGAGCGGGGGTCTTTGGATTGTGGTCAGCCTTTTATATGCAACAATTGGGAGCGAAGGTAACATTGCTGGATGCTTATGGTGCAGGGAATTCGCGCAGTAGTTCAGGAGGTGAGTCGCGGATCATTCGTGCCGAGTATGGAGATCAATTGATGTACTCCCGATGGAATAACAAGGCACACGACATGCTGATTGCATGGGAAAAAGAATGGGGGCATAAACTTGTGTACTCCACCGGCCGACTCACGTTGGGCGATGGAAAATACAAAGCCAATGCTTTGAAGGCACAGAAGACGCTTGAGCCATTAGGTGTAACGTCAGAAGTGCTCACGCACGATGAACTTAACTATCGATGGCCTCAAATTAACTTGGAGGGTATTGAAGCGGGTCTATTTTTTCCAGGAGGCGCGGGCGGTAGCACAGTGTTGGCAAGACAAACCTGTCATGCCGTAGCTGATGCTTTTGTGAGAGGAGGTGGTAAGTTGAAAATTGCTAAAGCTGTGCCAGGTAAAAAATCTACAGCGGGTATTGAGTTTATTGACATCGGTAATGGTGAAACGATGAGGGCAGAAAAATACATCTTCGCCTGCGGTCCATGGATGGCCAAGGTTTTTCCCGAAATCTTTGAAAAGAAACTTCAGGTCTTCCGCAGAGATGTCTTCTTCATTGGTTCGCGGTCTGGCGATGATCGTTATGCCTATCCAAAGTTTCCGGTGTGGGCATTTGAAAGCGATTATGGTATGCCTGATTTATTGGGACAGGGATTGAAGATAGCACCCTATCCTGACTTCAACTCTATCGATCCCGACACGGATGAGCGAATGGTGAATCCATACGAAGCCAAGCGTGTGCGTGATTTTGTGAACTACCGATTCCCTGGCTTACGCGATCAGCCCATCGTTGGTACGCGTGTATGTCAACTTACGTTTAGTATAGACGAACACTTCATCATCGACAAGCATCCGGCTCTTGATAACGTTTGGTTTGTTGGTGCAGGATCAGGTCATGGGTTTAAACATGGCCCTGCATTAGGAGAGTATGTTGCCAACAGAATATTAAAAGGTACTGTAGACAAAGAATATGACGATGCATTCAAGTTGAAGGCCGGCACATTTTGAGACAAGTATCAGAATAGCTCTATCAACTTGAGCAAGGGAGCACTTCCAGAAAAATACTTTATTTAAGGGTAGTTCTAAAAACTCCTTGTGCCCTTCTCTTCCGGAGAAGGGTGACGGTCAACAAAGTCAAAGTTTTTGGAACTACCCTTAAATCAATTTACCGGTCCGGGTTGGCCCGCATTTTGTAATTGAAGCCGCTGACTGTATATTTAACGAACCCCCAAACCAAACCTCAAATCATGAAAGGATTACCATCCCCAGCCGGACACTCTGCAACAGCGTTTATTTTGTTTGCTTTCTTTTTCTTCTCCTCTTTATTCCTTGCATCAACACTACAGGCTCAGGTAATCGATACTTCCTTTTATTATCGGATAACCAATAAGTGGCAGGAAGGAAAATCACTTGCCCTCAGCTATGACGGCACTGTTAATCGCATCATCTTAAACCCGACAAAAGATACTCCAACGCAGTATTGGAAGATAACCGTGGACCCATTCGAAAATTATAGAATTATCAACAAGCGGCAAGGATCCGGCTTACTCTTACAAGTTGATAAGGATAAAAGTAGGTTATCCCTTGCTGCAGCCGACAATACGGTAAGTCAGGTCTGGAAAATATACAGCAATGGTGATGGTACGTTTCGAATTACTTCCTTGTGGTTGGGGGCAGATAAATCATGGGATGTGGTCAATGATGGAAGCAATAATCAGATCAATTTTGCCTTCTCAAGCGGTTTTGCAGGTCAGTTTTGGCAATTTACACCACAGCCTAAGCCGACAGCCGCTGTTGTAAAACCAGATATTGATAAGGAATCATTTTATCGCATCACCAACGGCTGGCAACGCGATAAATCACTCGCTGTAGCTAACGATGAGATGCATACAGATCATCCCATGATTCTGCCAACGGAAGACAATTCAAATCAGTATTGGAAGTTTACACTGGGCGACAAGGGATACTATCGGATAACGAATCAACAATACGTGGATGGGATGTCTCTGGACATTATCAATGACGGTACCAACAACAATAGAATGGCGCTGACCCTCTTTAATAACTACTCGGGGCAATATTGGAAACTGACGCCCGAGCGGAATGGTACCTACCGGCTTACTTCTTTGTGGCAAGGCGATAACAAGGCATTGGATATTGCCAATGACGGAAAGAATAACAACGAGCTTATCCTTAATCCTATCGGAAATTATTCAGGTCAGTTTTGGACGCTAACGAAGCAAGTGGTTGAAGTGCCCAAAGTAAGTAAGGCAATACTGGCCACGCCTGTCGTTAATGATAGATTGATGGGAGGAGAAGAATTGCTTCCTAAAATGAAAATAGTATCTGCCAATGGCCGCTTCACTTTGATTCAACAAGGGGATGGAAATCTTGTAATTTATAATGATAAAAATCGCCCGACCTGGGCATCACATACCAACGGCAAAACCGTTAAAAATTGCATCATGCAGACGGATGGAAACCTTGTTCAGTATTTACCTTACCATGTAGCAGTCTGGTCATCAAATACGCATGGTAACCAAGGAGCCTATTTAGTGATGCAGGACGATGGAAATCTCGTTATCTATGGAAAAGACAATCGACCTCTCTGGACAACAAATACGGTAGAGTAAAATCTATTTGCACATTTTGCTTTACTTGATCACTTGTACTCTCTGATTAATCGGGTAGATCCACTCAACTCCTCGTTCGGTTACGATGGCATCGTCTTCTAACGGAATACGTAATTTTTTACCACCCCATTCGGGCATGGGTGTATAGGCGAATAGTTCGATGGAAAATAGATTGCTCGGTTTAACAAGGTAGGTAAGCTGAAGAGGATTGAAGAAGGCAATAGAAGGCCCTGTTCCATGTCCCCAATCACCCACCGAATGACACCCGATAATAACATCCGTTTTATCATCCGTGCCTGGCTTGTTGAATTCGATGGGTGAGAAGCCAGCTTCTTTCAATGCCTTATAAACATTGACTTCGTTTTGCTTGGCCGTAATGCCGGGCTTGATGGTATTTACTACGATCTGTCTTACTTTCACGGCCAGGTCAAAGGCGTGCTGGATACTTTTGGGTACTTCTTTTTCTCCCTCTTTCAATACATAGGCCATGCGTTTCATGTCAGTGTAAAAATTCATCAGCCCAACTCCCCAGTCAAGCATCAGAATATCTCCGCGCTGGATAATACGATTTGTGGAGGTAGCCTCAATCCCGTTGGGGCCTGTCACATAAATCGATGGCATGCCAAAGGAAGATTGCAAATTGTTTTTGAATAACTGTTCTTTCATCCACCAGGCAACATCTTCGAGTGTGGTGATGCCAGGCATTATTACTTCATTCGATAGTGCTCGTTCTGCAATCTGATAAGAATAATCTCCGGCTTCTGCGAAAACAGCTATTTCGCTGGCTACATGCCGCGACCTGAAATCGGAGAATAACTTTTCACCAGAGACAAAGCGTGCTTCGTATTTGCTTCCAAGGATTTCGGCAAGCTGCAGACGACCGGTGTAGGACAGACCATCGGCCCCTCCAATGTCTTTGGACATGTTTAGGCCAATACGTTTAGGATCCCGCTTGTCAACAAACTCTTTTAATTCTGACTCTGCTCCGAAATAGTCATACGCCTTTGTTTCTTCCAGCAAATAGCCATCGATGCCCAACACGGCTCGTTCTATGCGTGGCGTACCGGTATCTGTAAAAATGTAATAGCCATTACGTCCCACGTAGCCTTCACCCATCTCGGCATAAAGTGGATCAAAGTTTCCTTCGCGATTCATGATGATCCACATGTCAATCTTGTTTTCGCGCATGACTTCGGGTAATATCAGGTCAAACTTGTCGAGGCGAATTTGATTCGTTTTCCTCCATCTTCTCATCGATTCCTGGGAATAGAGATTGATGAGAAAGACGGTTGCGCAGAGCGTGAGGATTATTTTTTTCATAGTACAAAAATAAATGATTAAGTAGAATCAAGTTTACCACAAAGTAACTTGAGCTACAAACTAAATTTGACGAGACATACTAATTGATGTTGTGTAACAACAGAAATGAGATATTCCACAAGCGTATTTATTCCATTTATTTGATAAATTCGTTTTAAGAAGCTATTCGATCAACTCCAAAAACTAGCTCCAGGGGCAGTTGTGTTAATTATCCCATTATTATTTTATCACTGCAAACCAAAGTCTGAAAATAAGATGCCAACAGAACTTCCGAAGCTTAAGATATCATTGGCACAGTGGTCCATTCATCACGCACTTGACAGCGGGAAACAGAAGGCTGAGAATTTTGCAGCCATTGCAAAGAATGATTTTGGTATAAGTGCCATCGAGTATGTAAATCAATTTTACAAAGAACATGCATCGGATCGTGCTTTTTGGGAGAAGATGCGTGCCACAGCGGATTCACTGGAAGTAAAAAGCCTGCTGATCATGGTAGACAATGAAGGTGACTTGGGCAATCCAAATCCGGAGGAGCGAATGAAGGCTGTTGAAAATCATTTTAAGTGGGTGGACGCAGCTCACATTCTGGGATGTCACTCCATCCGCATCAATGCTTTTGGAGAAGGATCAAAAGAAGAGGTACAACTGGCAATGATTGACGCCTTGAAAAAACTTTGTGCCTATGCTGCCAAAGACGACATCAATGTGTTGATTGAAAATCATGGACTATACAGTTCCGATGGACAGTGGATTGTGGAAATAATGAAAGGCGTGAACATGGCCAATGTTGGCACGCTCCCTGATTTTGGTAACTGGTGTACAAGTGCAAAATGGGGTAGTACCGAGGAAGGGAAAGATTGCAACGAAGAATATGATCGGTATAAAGGAGTTGAAGAGTTAATGCCTTTTGCCAAAGGTGTGAGTGCTAAATCTTATGCATTTAATGAACAGGGTGAAGAGACAAAAATTGATTATCGCAGGATGGCAAGGATAGTCAATCAGTCTGATTTTTCAGGATACATAGGGATTGAATACGAAGGCTCGCAATTGAATGAGTATAAAGGAATAATTGCCACCAAAGCTTTATTGGAAAATATCGGAAAGGAAAGTAGTCAATAATAATTCCCAAATATTATTATTAGACACTTTGAGAATTGATTTTTCTATTAAAAACAACTTTAAAGATTGTTCCTTTGTTCACCTCGCTGTCTACCGTAATAGTTCCACCCATTGCTTCTATCTGGGTCTTAGTAATAAATAATCCTATGCCCTTGGAGTCCTGACGAGTGTGAAAGGTTTTATAAAAACCAAAGAGCTTGTCACCATATTTGATCATATCTATTCCTTCACCATTGTCCTGCATGGTTAATGACAATTCACCATTTGTTAAAAAGGTCTCAACGTTAATGTGCAAGGGCCTTTCGCTTGACCTGTATTTAATTGCATTGGAAAGCAGATTTAGAATAATACTTTCTAAATAAATGATGGGGTACTCGATAGATTTGATTTTAAAATTGGCAGATATAACCGCATTCGATTCTAAAATTTGGCTGGCAAGAATTTCTTTCGTCTTTAGTAGTACCTGTTCAAAATAAATAACATGCCTTTCTTTGGTCATATCTTCTTTTATTCGAAGCGATTCAACTAAATCATTCAAGGTGGTAGACAAGTGGAGGGCCACTTTTTCAAACATAGTAAAGATCCCTACTCTTTCGTTCGGCTCGGCAATTTTATGAAGATGCAGGAGACTACCGAGGTTACCTACATGAGAACGCAAGTTGTGGGAAACAATGTGAGCAAAACTGGACAATTGCTCATTTTGATTACTCAGCTGCTTGGCTAATTCACGAACCTGCTGAGCCTCTTTTATTTCTGTAATGTCATAGCCAGCGGCAAACAGTTCATCCGTTTTGTGATCATTTGTGTAGGACCATAAGAAATGTCGCAGCGTTCCATTTTTGGATTTCATCTGCACTTGAAAAGTCCCGGTAGTGATGTTTTTTTGGAGCTGATCAAAATGATGAATTGCAATATGGGCATCTTTAGGATCAATAAAATGAAAGAAAGATTTGCTGATTCCTTCCTGATAAGAATAGCCCAACACATTCGTGAACGCTTTTGAGACTAATTTAATTGAACCATCTAAGCCAGCAATCATCAATACTTCTGAAGAGAGCTCGAAGAACTTTTTGAATTGATCTTTCTCATGATCTAACCGATTTATCATTTGTGCGGTGATTAGTACGATCGTGGTGAATAATGCCAGGCTGGACACCATCATGAATACGGTACTTCCTTCGGTGTTGTAGAAGCCCTCTTTTTCACCCTGCACACTTAGAAAAGCAAACACGGGGTAAATCAACGCAACAGGGACTAATATACGTCTGATCAGGACTCCTGCAATAGTATCGGCAAACAACAAAGAAGCCCACCCTTTTTTAGCATGCAGTATAAAATAGGTTGAGCTTATGAGCAGAAAGCAGACCGCTGTGGGGAGGGCCATGGTGGTATTCAGGGAGGCGACATGCAGGGCACCAAAAATTGTTCCTGCCAGTGGGTAAAGCGTGATGAAGAAAACAAATAGCATACCGTATTGGACGAGGTTTTTTTTATGTTCCCAGATCATGACATCAAGCCAGAAGCACATGCCAATCATAGCAAAGTTAATGGCCGAAAGAATAGACATTCTACCAGGGTGATTTCCGGCAAGGTTAGGCTGATCAAATATGAATTGATCAATTCCAAAGTTGATGTCAGCTAAATATTCCATTAGTGAGAGTAGGCCAATCAAAAAAATCGAGAAAGAAAGACTCTGAATTAGGACTGTAAATATTTTTGTGATTTTCAGTGTGGATAGGTATAGGATAATTCCTGCGCATAAGAAACAAAAAGCAGAGTTGGCAACCATCGGCACTCTGTCATTGGAAAGAATTCCCTTGAGAGCAGGTATATCTAATTGCCAACCGGTTAAAACTGTAAAAGCAATCAGGACAAGCATTGCAGCGACACTCCTACTAATAGTTACAGCCTTATTCATTGGTTATTATGTTAGGTAATTTAGGAAAATATAATCAGTACTTGCTTGAAATTTTAAATAACATAGGTCAGCCTTCATTCAGTTTTAGTAAATTAGGCGCTGCTGAGAAGCAATTAACTAAAATTCGTCCATGAAGTTTATTCAACTGATCCTTATCACATCCTTATTTTTTATTACTGCCTGTCAGGAAAAGAAATCAAAAGAATCGCTCGTTGACAGACCAATTGACAGTCTCTTCAAGGACTATTACACGTTTAAAAAACGAATTAATCCACTTGAAGCAACCAAGGCTGGATTTAATGAATATAATGATCAGTTAGCGAACTATATTTCAACACCTTATAAAAAAGATTTAATTGATAATTATTCCCGGTTTCTTAATGAATTGAAGAAATACGATTCTACCATGGTCACTCCTTCTCAGTGGATGAGCATGCGCGTGATGGCGTGGGACTGCAATATCAAAAGAGAAGGGTTGACGAATGCGATTGCGACCATTGCTTCTCCCATGTATGACATGCCTACGTTTGAACTTTTCCCTTTGATGCAAATTCAGTCATTGCATTTGTATTTTTCTCAGTTGGCAAGCGGTAACAGTTTACAGCCTTTTCATACAATTAAGGATTATGAAAATTGGTTAAAGCGCATAGATGCGTATTTACCGTTTTTGGATACGTGCATGGCACGAATGAATCTAGGTATTGCCCGCGGTGTCGTGCTTCCTAAAGTGCTGATCAAAAAAATGATTCCGCAGCTGAATGAATTTATCCAGACATCTGTTCAAAAACATTTGTTCTTTTCACCCATCCTGCTAATGCCCAGCGATTTTTCGGAAAGTGAAAAGAAGAGATTGACCGATGCCTATTCGGATATGATTAGCACGAAGTTAATTCCTAAATACAAGCAACTTCAGGATTATTTAACCAATACATACCTGCCTGCCGGAAGACTGACATCGGGTATTAGTACTGTGCCTAATGGACTTGAAACCTTCAATTATCTTATTAGATATCATACCACCACCACGCTGACTGCACACGAGATTCATGAGCTTGGAAAAAGTGAAGTAGCCCGCATTCGTAGTGAAATGGAGAAAGTAAAAGAAGAAATTGGCTTTAAGGGCAACATCAATGACTTCTTCGATCATGTGCGGACAAGCAAAGAGCAAATGCCATTTAGTAAACCCGAGCAAGTCATTGTTAATTTTAATGCTATCGGAAATAAAATTAGTATAAAACTAACCGATGTATTTGATATCAAACCCAAGACAGGGTTTGCAGTACAACGCACCGAATCTTTCCGCGAAGCATCGGCTAGCGCTGAATATCTTCCGGGAAGTAAAGACGGATCGCGGGCGGGAGTTTTTTATGTTCCTATACCCGATGTGAAATCCTATAATAAATTTACGGATGAGGCGCTCTTCCTGCACGAAGCTATTCCCGGTCATCACTATCAGCTTTCCTTACAACAAGAGAACAATGAGTTGCCAGAGTTTCTTCATCCGGAAAGCATGAGTGTGTTTGTGGAAGGCTGGGCATTGTATGCAGAGTCGCTTGGAAAGGAACTTGGATTGTATGAAGATCCTTATCAATATTTTGGCATGTTGAGCATGGAGATGCACCGGGCCATTCGGTTGGTGTTAGAAACAGGAATACACACCATGGGTTGGACCCGTGAACAGGCCATTCAATATTCTTTGGACAATGAAGCAGAACCGGAAGACAAGATCATTGTAGAGGTGGAGCGCTATATGGCAACACCCGGTGCGGCATTATGTTATAAGATCGGACAGCTTAAAATCAGAGAGCTGCGAACACGAGCAGAAACTGCGTTGGGTGATAAATTTTCAGTTAAAGAATTTCATAATCAAGTATTGAATTCAGGCAGTTTACCACTGATTCTTTTAGAGGAAAAAATTGATCGTTGGATTGCGGTGGAGAAATCTAAGTTATAGTAATTTGTTACACTTGATCCCTGTCGGGTTGTCTTTGTTCAGAGGTTTTTAACTATGGTGATCATAAGCTAAACTTTTTTCTACTCTTTCGGGTTACTGAGCTATCACAATAAACTTCACCATGAACATGGCAATTAAATCCATTAAACCACTTGGCTTCCCCTGGCCAACGCAAGATCCTTTTCTTTTTTGCGTACATCATGAAGATTTTTATCCCAACGGAAATGAAAAGATGGGGCCCGCTTCATCACTCAAAGGACGCAACCTTGGACAGGATTTTGCCCCTGATCAAGCTTGGAGAATGTATCATGGCGAAGCGGTACCCGGCTTTCCTGCCCATCCGCATCGGGGCTTCGAAACAGTAACCATTGTTACCAAAGGTCTTGTCGATCATTCCGATTCCCTTGGTGCGGCCGGCCGATTTGGTTTTGGCGATGTACAATGGATGACAGCAGGTAAAGGGGTGCAACACTGTGAGATGTTTCCGTTGATTGAAAAAGACAAAGAAAATCCGCTGGAACTTTTTCAAATCTGGCTTAATTTACCCAAAGCCAAAAAATTTGCCTCTCCCCACTTTGCTATGCTATGGAATGATACCATTCCAGAAGTGAAAACAGCCGACAATAATGGGTTAACCACAAAGGTGCGTGTGATCGCGGGACAGTTGCAGCAAACAAAAGCACCATTACCCGCACCCGACTCGTGGGCAGCTGATCCTCATAATGAAGTTGCCATCTGGACAATACGAATGGAGGCTGGCGCGCAATGGAAGTTACCTATGGCATCCGCCACGGTGAATCGATCCTTATATTTTTATACCGGAACTTCTATTCAAATTGCTTCAAAAATTTTCTCCTCTCATCAAGCCATTGAGCTTCATGGAGACAAAGAAGTGATTATAAAAAATGGAGAAGTTGAGAGCTACTTGCTGCTGCTACAAGGTAAACCTATCAATGAACCAATAGCACAATACGGGCCATTTGTGATGAATACACAAGCGGAAATCCAGCAAGCAATGAATGAGTTTCGTCAAACTGAGTTTGGAGGATGGCCCTGGCCTAGCCACGAACATGTTCATCCAAGAGAGAAGAGCCGGTTTGCTAAATACCCAGACGGAGTTGAAGAAGTGAGGCCTTGATTTTCAACTTAGGCTATGTCAAGCTGTTGGAATAGGATGACATTGCAGATGCTCTTATCACCTATATTTCTACCTTTTCAATAGCTTTCACAGGGACTAAACATCCACCCTTAAGCTGGACAAAATCATCTTCCAACTCAATAAAATTTGAAAATACCTTTACGGTTGACCCATCTCTGAGCTTTATCCAAAGGCCAATATCATCTTGATCAAGATTTGTTTCAGAAGTTGCAGCCTCCAAAGCGTGTTTGCGTGAATTGCGGGCCACGGGATCTTGCAATACATCATGGGTGGCAAAGTGTTCACTGGAAAGTTCTGCCAGTGATATCACCAGAAGGGGTTTCTTTTTTACTACAGTTTTCAACTCCTTACGAAACCACTCCATAGCAGAGGAAGTCCAGTGAAAGTTCTTTAAGACATATTCAACGGTATCTGCCTCAGTACTTGTAGCAACATTGCCATCCTTTAAGAGCGCCATTAATGCTTCTGCATCGTTTAACGAAAGGCGACCATCGCCTGCCCCAGACACCAATTGGGAAGCCAGGTCAATAATCTTCCCATCCATTTTTACACCATTAATTATTATATCGTGGCTCATGACAGAAAGGTATTAGAGTTACCTCCTCCTTTCCAAATGTCAATCATAGCATGCTCATTCGGTATGACAGAAATCATCTTTGTTGTTAATAGATGTCATAGAATTGTTGCAGGAAGCAATCTAACCTTGATAGACTAAAGCAAATAGATATGGGAAAGTATTGGGAGGCAAAAAAAAACCCAAAAGCAGACCTCAACCGAATCAGGCCACTGCTTTTAAGCATGAGTTTAACTTTATCCATGCTTATTGTTGTTGGTGCTTTTGAATGGAAGAGTGTTGATGTGGTGGACGAAGGCATTCAGGTCAGAGCAACAGAGCAATTTGAAGAATTAATGGAGATACCGCCTACTGAAATTCCACCGCCACCAGCACCCAGTGTACAAGCAGCCAGTATCGTTGAGGTCCCTGACACAGAGAAAATAGAAGAAGAAGTCAAGGTGGTCATCGACATTGATATTACCGAGCAAACGGTATCTCAACAATTTGCAATAACAGAACCTCCGAAAATGGAGGAAGAAGAAGTAGAAAAAATATTCCTGGTGGTAGAGCAACCTGCGGCCCCACGTGATGGTTTAGCTGCCTTTTACAAAGATATTGGTCAACGAATTGTTTATCCGGCCCCCGCCCGGAGAATGGGTATTGAAGGTAAAGTATTTGTAGAATTTGTAATTGAAAGAGATGGCAGCCTCACCCAATTTCAGGTGGTAAAAGGAATCGGAGCAGGCTGCGATGAGGAAGCAGTTCGCGTCATTCGTGGAGCGCCTTCTTGGTTGCCCGGTAAACAACGTGGCAAACCGGTTCGTCAAAGAATGGTATTGCCAATACATTTTGTCATTGCCCGATAATAGTTGAGCTTGCTAGTGACAGAACTAAATAAGAGTCAATAATCTTTGAGATTTGCTGTTCATGGAAAAATTACCTGGATGGATAAAATTATTGATCATCTGCATTCTATGCATTGGTATTGTTACTCTTATCGTTGTGATTATATGATTTTTTTGAATCTATATTAAAAATTATTTAGGCGTGATTAAAATCCTGAATGATTGGAAGCTGGTACTTCTCTTATGTTGCACATTGGGTCTTGCCCCCTTTTTTCCCGAACCCCATATGTGGGGAAAAATGAAATGGATAGCCGGAGGTGGTGTTGGAATGAAATCTACGGACTGGTTTGATGCGGTCTTCCATGGAATTCCCTGGTTGTTTTTGGTCAGGGTCCTTATTTTAAAAAGGATAAAAAAATTGAAGACTTAGATAGTATTCTATTTCTCACACCTCAACCCGGGAATCGAGCATGATCTCTTTAAAGACTGACATAAGTCATTATTTGGTTGTTGCAGCTTTCCTACTTTGCGTGCCAACTAAATCAAAATCAATGGGAGATCAGCACATTAGAATAGCCGAACAATCTGATGAGCGAAGAAATTTCCTTCGACACCTCTTGCACGATGTTCAAGCACTTGACATTATGGCTAAGTCCGGGCTATTTGAAAAAGGCATCACGCGTATGGGTGCTGAACAGGAATTTTTTATTGTCGATAAGCATTATAAACCATCACGTAACGGTCCTGAAATCCTAGCCAATATTCCTGATCCTCACTTCACAACAGAGTTAGCTAGATTCAATTTAGAAATTAACCTAGATCCATTAACATTAACACAAAATTGTTTTAGTGCCACCGAAAAAGAACTAAACCGATTTATACAAATAGCTGATGAAGCAGCTGCTCGGTATCAAGATTCGATTATCCTTACCGGTATTCTACCTTCCATTGATCTGCGAGCTGTAGAAATGGACTACTTAACACCCAACCCACGCTATCATGCCTTGGGTGAAATTGTAAAGCGAATGCGTGGCCAAGATTTTGAACTCAACATTAATGGCGTTGACGAACTTTTATTAGCTCATACTAATATTCTCTTTGAAGCTTGCAATACGAGTTTTCAAGCGCACCTTCAAACTGATGTGGATGAATTTGTCGATCAGTACAATTGGGCACAGACTATCGCAGGACCTGTCTTGGCAATTGCAACAAATTCTCCATTGCTCTTTGGCCGTGAACTCTGGAGTGAAACACGCATCACTCTTTTCCAACAGAGTGTAGACATGCGAAGAAGGCTTCACAACCTTCGTGAAAGGCAGCAACGAGTTTCACTAGGACATAAATGGATTCGGTATGTTTCTGAAGTGTATAAAGATGACATCTCTCGGTATCCACTCATTTTTCTTACCCCAATAGAAAAAGATTCATTGGAGGTATTAAAGCAAGGTGAAATTCCTCAACTAAAAGCGCTTCGTATTCATAATGGAACTATATGGAAATGGAATCGGCCTTGCTATGGTATTATGAATGGCAAGCCTCACCTACGAATTGAAAATAGATACATCCCATCAGGCCCCACCGTGCTAGATGAAATAGCGAACATGGCTTTTTGGGTAGGACTGATGAAATCAATGCCGGAGGAATACAAAAACATTTGGGAGAAAATAGACTTTGAAGAGGTAAAAGAAAATTTTTATAAGGCTGCTCGCTTTGGCATTCAAACCGGAATGACATGGGACAATAAAATGATGCCTACTCAAGAATTAGTGCTTGATATTTTATTGCCCCTTGCGAAAAAAGGATTAGAGAAGTGCAGTATACTTCCGGAAGATATCGCTCGCTACTTGAACGTGATTGAAGGAAGAACGCGCAGTGCTAAAACTGGTAGCCGATGGATGATCAATGGCTTTCGCACTCTCAAGAAAAAACTTGGACGTGATGAGGCGGCCGTGACGCTTACAGCCGCTATGCACCAACGCAGATTAACCCAAGAGCCGGTTCATTTATGGAACAAAGTTACTGAAGAAGAAAAAAAACAGATTCTTGTTAGTTATGATCATGTAAACACTATCATGACTACCGATCTTATAACTGCACAAGGTAATGATCCGATTGAGTTGGTTGCTTGCATCATGGATTGGCGACAAATCAGACACATGCCCGTAGAGGACATCAATGGTAAAGTTGTTGGAATACTGACCCGCAAAAGAATCGATAACTTTTTATCTTCTCCCGAAGCGAATCTCTCTGCAACAGCGGAGGAAGTAATGATCAAAGATCCTTTTTTTGTTGATCCATCGTGTACCACACAAGAAGCAATGCGATTTATGTTGGAGAAGAAAATCAGCTGTTTGCCGGTGATTCAAAACGATCAGCTGGTTGGACTTTTGACAGATATTGATATGGAAAGATTGCATAAAAAAATGTACCCTCCGGGTCAGTATTAGTGTGACTTAGATCACACAACTTGCTGATAGCCTGACTTTAATCATATCATTTGGTGATTGGTATCATAGGCCAATAAGCTTTCTAATCATACTTTTATTGTGGCAACGCAACAAAAATCATTATGAAAAACTTACTCATTTTAGGAGCCGGCACCGCAGGTACGATGATGGCTAACAAACTTCATAAAGATCTCAACCGTAAAATTTGGGATATCACCATCGTTGATCCAGATGTGGTGCATTATTATCAACCTGGTTTTTTATTTATCCCGTTTGGCATTTACCAACCGGAAGATGTAGTTCGGATGAAGACCGAATTCTTGCCCAAGGAAGTGAATTTTATTGTAGACGAAGTCAATCGTATCACAGGAGAAAAGAATGAAGTCACCTTAAAAGGCGGAAGGACTTTACATTATGATGTATTGATTATCGCTACCGGTGCTAATGTGGTACCTGGAGAAACACCGGGTCTCGAAGGTAAATTGTGGCACAAAGATATTTTTGATTTCTACACCTTCGAAGGAACAACTCAATTGGCCAAAAAATTGGAAACCTGGCAAGGAGGAAGACTCGTTATTAATCTTGCTGAGACGTTAATTAAATGCCCTGTGGCGCCACTGGAGTTTGCATTTCTGGCGGACGCTTACTTTACAGAGAAAGGTATGCGTAATAAGGTTGATATTTTTTATGTCACTCCACTTTCTGGCGCCTTTACCAAGCCAAAAGCCACCAAAATGCTAAGTGCTTTGTTGGAAGAAAAACGCATTACCGTTGTCCCTGATTTCTATGTTCAGGAAGTTGACAATGAGCGTAAAGTATTAATTTCTTATGATCAAAAAGAAGTTCCATTCGATCTCTTAGTGACGGTGCCTGTAAACAAAGGTGCCGATATGATTGCTGCCAGCAACCTAGGTGATGAAGATGGATTGAACTTCGTTCCCACAGATAAGCACACGTTGCAGTCCAAGAAATTTGAAAATGTATTTGTGATAGGCGATGCTACCAATGTACCCGCTTCCAAGGCCGGTTCGGTTGCGCATTTCGAGGGAGAAATATTGCTGGAAAATATCTTAAGCTTCATTCATCAACTTCCGTTGGAAGCAAAATTTGATGGTCATGCCAACTGTTTCATTGAAACCGGATACGGCAAAGCGGCTTTGATTGATTTTAATTATGATACGGAACCACTCGCAGGAAAATTTCCCTGGCCAATCGTTGGACCTATGGGACTGCTGAAGGTCAATCGTGCTAATCATTTCGGCAAATTAGCTTTCCGATGGATTTACTGGCATATTTTATTGACAGGAAAATCGTTGCCGGTTACTTCAAATATGTCAATGGCAGGAAAGGAAGTAGAGAAACAAATAGTAAAATAATAGCAAACTCAAAACCAAAATATTATGGAAACACTGGAATTTAATAATAAAACAATCGAGGTAAATGAAGAGGGTTATCTTAAAAACCCTGCACAGTGGAGTCCGGAGCTGGCGCATCAGTTAGCCAAAGATGTCAATATCACCCTCACGGATAAACATTTTCAAGTATTGAATTGGCTTCGGGCTAAACAAGCTGAAGGTGTTGCCTTAAGCATGCGCAAAGTTGGCAACTCAGGTATAGTGGATATTAAAGAATTCTACCAATTGTTCCCGGGTGGGCCCTTAAAGATCTCCAGCAAAATTGCTGGCATCGCTAAACCGGTAAGCTGTATTTAAGTTCTACTCCAATAAAAGTCCAAAGGACACTAAAAATATGAACGACACACTCGAAAAAAAACAGACCAATGTTCAGGAAGTTAAAGTAAAAGCAAAAGTTAAAAAAGTGCTTATCATCTGTTCCAAAGGAAAAATTGAAGATGTCTATGCTGCGTTGGTCATGGCCAATGGAGCACTCATGGAAGGCATTGAGGCCAAAATGTTTTTTACTTTTTTTGGATTAGAAGCGATAACGAAGAAACATGCAGATCATCTGCACACTGCAACCGTAGGGAATCCTGCCTTTATGCCCGGTTTGCCAACCATGGTAGCGGGGCTCCCGGGTTTTGAAGCTTTTGCTTCTTATATGATGAAGAAAGAAATGGATAAATTAGACATGCCTCATGTAACTGAATTCTTGCAAATGATTGATGCGGGAGGTGGTGAAATCTATGCTTGCAAGCTGGCAGCAGATATGTTTCATCTCAAGAAGGAGGATTTCTTGCCTGAAGTAAAAGGCATCATCACCGTAGGCGACATGTATGCACTGGCGGATGGTGAGGGAACGCAAATCATTTTCATCTGATTTTGAATTTGGTTAGAAGGATGGAAATGGGTCGGTATGATTTCATGCCGACCTTCTTTATTTACAACCACATGACAAAGATCATGATTCATTAATCTACAAAATAGTCTATCTGAAGAGCTAAAAGCGGTCTTTTGTGCGTATGGATATTTTCACCATTTTAATCATCATTCTCTTTGCTACAGCAATTGTAGACCTGATTGTAGGGGTGAGTAATGATGCCGTTAATTTTTTAAATGCAGGATTTATATCAGGGGTGCAATTGATCAGCGAAAGTTGTATTGATCACCTGAATAATTTTCACTCCCTCCCCTTCGAAAGAATTTTGAAAGCATCGGATGAGATGAAGAAATGGTTGAGTAATTACATTGTTATGGTGAGCGAAGGGACAAGTTCATCTTCATTTAAGAATGCCGATAAAATCACAGAACAATATGATGCCTTGGTTACACTCATCAACAAAACGGTGGTTCAGGTGATTTCGAAATCCAAAAAGGTGATGTTGGTAATCGAATCGGTCTGCTCCAAATGAAATTACTCTTAGAAATCAAGGATATTCTGATTGCGATACAGAATATGTATTCCCTCTATCACGACTGTCATAAGCAAAATTAACGATCATAAGGTTTCTTTTCTGGTTAAAACCTTTTAATAATCTGATTTCAATCGTGTAATTGGCTGACTGAAATCATGTTTCGGCTGAGTAGAACGATCTATCTTCGATCATCATTTAAGCTTATCCAACATGAAAACTGGCACTATTCAGGACTCTATTACAAACAGGACCAAATCAAGTCAATTCGTTTACTCCTTCAGGGAGGGAGATGGAAAAGACAAGCAATTACTGGGAGGAAAGGGAGCCAACCTTTGTGAAATGACCCAGATTGGACTTAATGTGCCACCCGGATTTGTGATTTCCACTGCGGCTTGTCTGACTTATTTAGATACCAAGGATCGAACCTTACCGGAGGGGGTAATGACAGAAGTTCGTCAACAAATCATATCGGTAGAGAAGGCTACGGGCAAAACTTTTGGTGATCCAGAAAATCCATTGTTGGTTTCTGTACGATCAGGATCTGCCATGTCTATGCCGGGTATGATGGATACTATCCTTAATCTGGGATTGAATTCAAAAACATTGAAGGGTCTGATCAACCAGACTAACAATGAACGGTTTGGCTATGATGCCTATCGCAGATTTATTCAGCTTTTTGGAAAGGTAGCCATTGGCGTGCCTGATGAAAAATTTGATTTTCACTTTGAAGAAATAAAAAGAAAAGCAGGAGTAAAGGTAGATGTTGGCTTAAATACGATTCATCTGAAAGAGATCAGTGAGCGTTTCTTAAACGTAATTAAAGAGCATACAGGCAAACCATTTCCTGAAGATGTATTTGAGCAACTCGAAATTGCTATCAAAGCAGTATTCAATTCATGGATGGGCAAGCGGGCGATCGATTATCGCAGAGAATTTAAGATCACACCAGCTATGGCGAATGGCACCGCGGTGAATGTGGTGACCATGGTGTTTGGTAACATGGGTAACGATTGCGCAACGGGAGTTGGATTCACACGTGACCCCGGAACAGGAGAGAATGTCATGTTTGGAGAATACCTCACCAATGCACAAGGGGAAGATGTAGTGGCCGGCATTCGCACACCAAAACCGGTAAGTGAGCTTGCTCATGAAATGCCAACCCTTTATAAACAATTAGAACAGCTACGCAACAAACTTGAAACGCACTACAAGGAAGTGCAGGATTTTGAATACACTATTGAAAAAGGAGTATTGTTTTGCTTGCAAACCCGCAACGGGAAAATGAATACCACCGCCATGGTACGCACTTCAGTTGAGATGACCAAAGAAAAATTAATTACTGAAGAGCAAGCTTTGTTACGGATCAAACCTGATATGTTGGAACAACTGCTCCATCCACGGTTAGACTCACTTCATAAAATTGCACCGATTGCACAGGGACTACCCGCTTCACCGGGTGCAGCATCAGGTCATATCGTATTTGATGCGGATCGTGCTGAGCTATTGGGTAGAGCTGGCAAGAAAGTAATTTTAGTTCGAGAAGAAACAAAACCTGAAGATATCCATGGATTCTTTGCATCAACTGGAATTCTTACCAGCCGCGGTGGAAAAACTTCTCATGCAGCTGTTGTGGCCCGGGGTATGGGCAAACCCTGCGTTGCAGGTGCCGAAGGCATTCATGTTGACACCAAACTGCGCGTTGCAAAAGTCGGTGAGAAAACTTTACATGAAGGTGATTACATCACCATCGATGGAGGAACAGGATTTGTCTATCAGGGAATTATTCCAACGGTAGAGCCAACATTCTCGGATGAATTGAAAGTTCTATTGAATTGGGCGGATGAACAATCCACGTTAAAAGTATTTGCCAATGCCGACACACCAATCTCAGCAAAGAAAGCACTTGAATATGGTGCCATGGGCATTGGATTGTGCCGCACAGAACGTATGTTTAACGATGTAGATCGTTTACCGGTGGTGGTAGAGATGATTTTAGCGGCCACTAAAGATGAACGAGACTCAGCATTGCAGCGCTTGAAGGAAATGCAGCGTCAGGACTTTAAGGAAATACTCCTGGCCATGGCGCCTCGCCCTGTAACCGTTCGTTTATTGGACCCACCAATTCACGAATTTCTTCCCACAGAAGATGTATTGCGCGATGAACTTCAACACCTGAACCAACTTCATGGTACGGTTAGCGGAGTAACTAATTTATTTGGAAGTCTTCGTCTTTTGAATGCCGATATGAAAATGGCTGCTCAGTCTCCAGCACCATTCAATATGATGGGCGTAGAATTAGTTGGGCAGGCCATTCAGAAAAAAGAGCAGATGCTAAAAAAAGTCCGCGAGTTGCATGAGGTGAATCCAATGCTAGGCCACCGTGGTGTACGTCTTGGGCTCACCTTCCCTGAAATCTACAAGATGCAGATTCAGGCCATTCTGGAGGCTACTGCCGATTGCCAAAAAGTAGGAATCGATGTGCGTCCTGAAATAATGGTGCCACAGGTTTGTTCAGCCGAAGAATTGAAAGAAGTGAAAGTATTTGTAGATGAAATAAAAACGATACTCGAAAAAGAGAATAGTATAAAACTAAGTTTTAAGTTCGGAACAATGATTGAGGTGGTGCGTGCCTGCTTGCAGGCTGAAGAGTTAGCCAACGTTGCCGAATTCTTTTCCTTCGGCACGAATGATTTAACTCAAGCGACCTTCTCCTTTTCGCGTGAAGATGCGGAGAACAAGTTTTTGCCTTTTTATATCTCTAAAGGTATTTTGAAAGATAATCCATTCGAAGTGCTGGACAGCAAGGCTATGGGTAAACTAATGAAGATGGCTGTTGAGGACGGCCGTAAAAGTCGGTCCGACCTAAAAATTGGAATTTGTGGAGAGCACGGAGGCCATCCGGAATCGATTATCTTCTGTCACCATCTGGGTCTCAATTATGTTTCCTGTTCCGGGCCAAGAGTGCCGGTAGCTCGATTGGCCACTGCGCACGCTAAGTTGGGAGAATCAACGTATAGAAATTGATAAATCAATTAAAGAGAGTAATCCAATCATACAGTCGATTTGAATAGCCCCACTCATTGTCAAACCAAACCATTAATCGAAGGTGGCGGTCATTTGTTACGCGAGTGAGAGTTCCATCAATAACACCCGAATGTGGATTGCCAAGAATATCTGAAGATACGATAGGATCAAAAGTGATGGAGATGATATTCTTGAGTTCTTTTAGTGAAGATTGTTCAAATAAAAAATTCACTTCACTGAAGCGAGTTGACTCTTCTACCATAATTGAAATGTCGGCTAGGGCTCCGCAGGGAACAGGAACACGCGTGGACATGGATTCAATTTTTCCCTCAAGAGCCGGCAAAACATTTTCAAGAACCGACTTGATATTTACTTCAAATGGAATAATGGACTGCGCTGCAGCTCGTCCTCTGCGAAATCCTTTATAGGGATTGTCCAATAACTCTTGCCGGGTTGTGTATCCTTGAATTACATTGATATGAGTTGATTGAATGCCCCACTTCTGCCGGATCGTTTCCAGTATGGGAGCTACACAATTAACTGTACAATCACCTGGTGATACTAGTTTTGTTTGCTTATTGACGATGTGATGATTTACACCCCATATCGTGGAAGGAATGTCTTTACTATACGTAGATAACAGGACCCGCT
The DNA here is from genome assembly GCA_031401775.1 of Bacteroidia bacterium. Lineage (GTDB taxonomy): Bacteria > Bacteroidota > Bacteroidia > Cytophagales > Cyclobacteriaceae > ELB16-189. The sequence continues at coordinate 64,635 of JANNRV010000037.1, forward strand.
TTGCACCACGATCCAGATGAAGAGACGCCTCTGAGAAGTGAGTAAATAAACCAGTTGCTTCTACCACTGTATCAATTGCATATTCTCGCCAGGGAAGAAGTGTGATGTCTGATTCTTGAGAATAGTACACCTCATGATTATTGATCAGAAATCCGCGATCAGTTGAATTGATATCGTGCGGTAAATTGCCTCTGATGGAATCATACTTAAGAAGGTAAATTAAATTGTCCTTCGACATTACTTCATTTACGGCAATCAAATTTTGAATCGCATTTTTTTGAAGCAGGACGCGAAATAAATTCCGACCAATTCTCCCCATTCCATTGATGGCCAATCGACCTGCGGGACTCATAGATTTAGGCATATTTATTTTTAGGGCTCTACCGGAAGTAAGGTATAATGACCATGAATGCACAGCCAATGATCATTTTCCTTAACAAAAATACGAGTAGACTTACCATGACTTGCAAATGGAATACCATTCTTGATTCCCGCATCTTGCCAATAGTAGGTGATCCACGCCACATTGTTTTTCACGGTTACGTGTGGGTCTATCATTTCAGTATGTACATTGGCAGCCACTGAGGTATATTTTCGAATAGCCTCTACCTCCCTGTCCTTGCCCACTCCCAATACCGAGTCTTTCTCCAAAAATTGAGTAAAATCAGGATGAACATACGTGGCATACCGATCGGCATCGCCTTTTTCAATCGCATCCCACATGGTTACCATAGTAGCTTTAATTGCCTCTTCATCTCCGGCAAGGGAGCTATCCGTGTAGTCTTGCGAAGGTTGGCAGCCACTCAGCAGGATGAGTGCAGTGACGAAGAATAAAAATTTCATGATGTAAAATTAACGTGGCGATGATTAATTAATGAGTTGAAGGATCGGGGAATTTTCTTTCCAACTCAAGTGCGCGTGGAAGCAAGACGTCATCTTCGATCTGTGCATGCACCGACATGTCTTTTTCGAAGACACGGAGTTGGGAAAGCAAAATCCGATAGAGCGTTTTATTATCATCGGGAGGGGAGTAGCTCAAAATTGCGTTACTTACTTCCTCGAGATCTTTTTCCGTGTCATGGTGTTGATTGATAAATTGCTTCACCGTCAAGGAGGGTACTGCTTCCGGTTTTCTTTTGGATTCATCTGCTTGTTCCAAAGTGATGATATAGGGGAGCAGTTCACCCTCCTCCATTTCAATATGCTTGCTAAGGTGATTTTTATAGTCTGAATAAAAATTATTCAATAGTAATAACAAGGGGTGTGCTTTTGGATAGGCATTGACCAGTAAATGAATACTCTGTTCTATCTCCGGCAGTTTTTTATCTAAATAGTAAGTATGGGTTTTGCGCAGGTAGTCAATAATTACCTGTAGTGAAAAGCGATCGAAATTGGATGCCTTAAATGATGATTGGTCCTCAAATACTTCCAATAAAGCCAGCAAAAATTCCGGGGGAATTCCAAGATCCCTGAGTTCTTCATAGGTATAAACGATATTGTGAGCCTTGGCTACATTGTAGCGTTGTAAGATTTGCTTAGTCTCTTCCTGATTTGGCAGGTTGGGGGATAATGTGTTCATAGAAAATTGGAAATGAATAGCTAAAGGTGAGGAAAAAAATCTTGCGATGAATATGATTTTTATCAGGTTAGTTGCAAATAATGATCGGTTATTACCTGATAAATCCAGGTAATTGTGCGAAGTAATCCGCCCTTTCTTTCTCGAGAAGATAATCTTTGACAGCCCAGACCATGGCTTTGCAGGAAGTAAAATACTCACGATTAAAATTAATCAACGTTGAAATATCAACTTCCGTTATCTGTTGATTGGTTTGGTGTTTATACAATTTCTGTAGCTCTTCGGAGTAACCATTCTGCACCTGTTGGTACAGATCAACGATAGTGTCAAAAAGCCCCTCTTCGGATGGTTGCATAAGACACGCTTCCAATTTAAGATTGAATTGCTTTACTTCTTGTTGGGTGTTTTTATATACTTGATACTTGATTGCACTGGAAGAATTTCTGAGTTGATCGATATCACTCTGCGAATCGTTTATGCTTTTAGCTGAAAACATGCTGTTACGCACGGAAGAGATAATTTGATCTGCACGTTCTCGCTCATCACTTTCCAACAATTCCTTATTCATTCCAATGTAATAAGTATGAATTTCACCATGGAGTTGTTTAAGGTATTCGTATTTGGCAGAAAAACTCTTACTATGGAAGCTACTGTCTACAGCTTCCCCATGAAGATGTTCCTCAATAAGAAATGCGTGAAGATGGAAATCCATGGTCTGCCACAGAAAGCGCTTAGCTTCTTTTTCTAACGCTTCCAGTGCCAGATCTGCTTCTCCAGGAGGCACCAATTTAATATAGCGAGCACCAAACTCATCCTGCGCATAACGTTGCATCAGAAATTTTTCAAAAAGACGAAGGAAAGGGAAAAAAACAGCGACTCCGATAACATTGATAAAGCTCTGAAAGAATACGAGGGCCAGGAGAGGGTTAGTGAATTGAATTGTTTCCGTCAACAGATGATTAATCGGCCGCAAGGCAAATAACACGACCACAGTTAGGATAGAATTATAAATAAAATTACCAAGCGCAACGCGTTTCTTTGCGGGCATCCCGTGCATCGATGCCAAAAGAAGTTTAATGGTTGTGCCTATCTCAGCCCCAAGAACAATGGCTGTGGCCGAATACAAGTCAATGGCATTGGTGTGCAGCGCGCTGAGGGTGATGGCTACTGTAGCCGAACTGGATTGAATAATAGAGGTTAGAACAAATCCGGCAAGGACAAAAACGATAACGGGATAATTTTTAAGGAGTGAAAAATCAAAATATCCGACCATGTTACCAAAGCTTACCTTCATAAAATCCAGGCCCACAAACAAGACCCCAATGCCAAAAAGAAATTTACTCCATTGTTGGGCTTTACTATTTTTCGAAAATAGAGCCATCGCTATCCCCGCCAATCCGACCATTGGCAAGGAGAATAATTCAATGTTGAATGTAAACCCAATCGATGCCACTATCCAGCTGTCAAGCGTGGTGCCAATGTTGGCGCCAAGAATTACGGCCAATGCATTTTGCATGGTTATAATTCCCGCACCAACAAAAGCCAATACCATCAAATTGACAACCGAACTGCTTTGGAGTACTCCCGTTACAATTGCCCCTCCGGCAATTGCTTTTAACTTGTTATTGGTTTGATGACGCAGAAATATTTTAAATGAACGCCCTGCTAATTTTCGCAATGACGCTTCCACAAAGCTCATCCCCAATAAAAAGAAGCCAATGCCGGCAAGCATTTTAAAAATGGCTAAAAAGAAAAGCATGACCTTGAAAGTAAGTAATAAATTTAGAGCAGGACAAGCCAATTACCTAGAAAGAACAGTGCAATAAAAAGCCAAAAAATACTTCTTGGATTTTTGTACCTTACCAATATGTTGATCTCAAAAATCAAGGCTCACTTCATTTGTCTTAGTCTATTTCTTGCTTCGCAGGTAGCGTGTGCGCAATCAGATTCAGTGCTTGCAAGATCCTTTCGCACGCACGATCCAAATGATAGATACTCCTTGTTCATGGAAAACGAAAGCCGTCCCCTTCCCGGAAAAGAGGAACAAACTTATTCCATTACCATCACCGTTACCAATATCCGTAATACGAATGGTATTATCCGTTTTAAATTTTATGATGAAGCTACTCCCTTCCCGGATGACAAGGGTTTTTTACGAATAGCTGTTCCGAAGTCTGAAATTACTGGCACAACCTTCACGGCTACGTATTATGGATTCAGTTCCCAAATGATGGGCATTGCCTTATTGGATGATGAGAATGATAATTGGAAACTGGACGTAGGTTGGTTTTTCCCCAAAGAAGGCCACGCCTTTTCAGATTACTATCATACTGCTTTACGGAAGCCCGTGTACTCGGATTTTAAATTTCTGCTTCTGGGCGATCGACATGTAACGATGAAGATGAAGTACTATTAGTACCCTCTTAGACTTCAAAGGATTTATCCCAAATCTATTTATTTAAGGTGATAAACAAATGATTGAGGTATTTGTGGCTCAAGATGCCGGTCGCCTTTACGATCTCCGGTTGCTTTTAGCTAAATTTAACTTGTAACTAATAATCTTCACACATGAATCTCCAACCGATATTTCCCCGGTTCAGTCCAGAATTAATAAAGCATCTCGTGGAAATTGGGCAAGTGGTGAAGTTCGAAGAAGGTGACATGCTGATGCGCCCGGGTCAATATTTTAAAAATTCTCTTTTGATTTTAGAGGGACAAGTGAAGTTGTATCGGGATGGTGACAATGGAGAAGAATTCTTTCTTTATTATTTGGAAAAGGGAAATGCCTGTGCTCTTTCCATGATTTGTGCTGCTAAAAATGAGGCCAGTGTAATAAAAGCGACCGCTATAACGCGCGTCATGGCGTTGGCCATTCCTATTCAGCATATGGATGAACTGATGAAGAACCATGTGCAGTGGTATTATTTTGTTTTAGAAACCTATCGAAAAAGATTTAACGAACTGCTGGAAGTAATTGATCAGGTTGCATTTCACTCCATGGACGAGAAACTTGAGTTCTATCTAAAGCGACAATTTGAGTCCCTTGGCAATCGCATTATGATAACTCATCAACAAATCGCTGACGATCTCAATTCCTCTAGGGAAGTAATTTCACGTTTATTGAAAAAGATGGAAGCCCGGAAGCGAATTGTTATTTCTCGCAATGAGATCACGCGAGTGACTATCTAATAATAAGCCTTTTTGTCCCGAAATAAGTTCTTGTGTGACTTAGGTTACCGAATTTCTTCTGTGGAGGACCTAACTTTGCAGAAACAAATAACTCATGTTAGACTTAGTAAAGAAAATCTTAGGCATTGGCCCGGCTCCTGATTATGCCCAATTGGTTAAAGAAGGTGCAGTCATTCTGGATGTGCGTACGAAAGGCGAATACAGTGGGGGCCACATCAAAGGCTCCATTAATATTTCAGTCGATCAACTAAAATCTAACCTCCATCGATTTGCGGATAAACATAAGCCGATTATTACGTGTTGCGCTTCCGGCATGAGAAGCGGGTCTGCCAAAAGTATTTTGCAATCTAATGGATACGTCAGGGTCTACAATGGCGGGAGTTGGATCGGATTACAACAAAAAATTTAGATCACCATTATTATGGAGCCTCATTATTATAATGTAGACATCGCGTGGAGTAAAGATCGCAAAGGCATAATGTGCTCTCCGGAGATAAGCAATCAATCCGTTCCCTCGGAAGGATGCATAGAGGTAGCCACTCCGCCAGAATTTCCTAAGGGAATGCCGGGAATATGGTCACCGGAGCATCTGTTTACAGCTTCTATCAGTAGTTGCCTGATGACAACATTTTTAGCCGTTGCTGAAAACTCTAAACTGGAATTCATTTCATTTCGATGCGGTTCTAAAGGAAAATTGGAGCAGGTGGAAGGTAAATTCATGATGACAGAAGTACTACTTGAACCCCTTGTCATCGTTTCGGCAGAGAAGGATGTAGAACGGGCACTAAAGGTTCTTCAAAAGGCAGAAGTAAATTGCCTTATCTCGAACTCAGTGAAAGCAACCATTGTTATGAAGCCGATAGTTAAAGTAGTCTAGACAATAATTTTATATGGTACAAGAAGCATTTTCGGATTTAATAAAAAATGAAAAGCCAACGTTTGTGGATTTTTCAGCGGAGTGGTGTGGGCCCTGCAAAATGATGGCACCAATCCTGGTGGAGTTAAAAGATGCTGTTGGCGATAAAGCAAAAATTATCAAGATTGATATTGACCGGAATCCTAAAGCTGCCGCAGCCTATCAGGTTCAAAGTGTTCCAACACTTATGCTCTTCAAAAAGGGCAATGTAGTTTGGCGCCAATCCGGGGTGATGACTACTGCGTCATTGAAAAGCGTCATTGATAAATATGCTTCCTAATAGAGAGAGGTCTATTTCTTTATCTGGGCAGAGTGAGTGACCTCCAGTGATACAAGGCGAGCAATCAATATAACCGGGTAAAGAAGCCCGATCATTCCCTGAAAGATGACCAGTGATTTAGCCAAAGACCCTGTGGCAATCATATCCCCAAAGCCGAGTGTGGTCATCGTAGCAAAACTAAAGTACAGAAACTGGGAGAAAAGATCTTTATAGCTTTGAGAAGGTTCCGTAATTGCAAATGACCCCGGAAGTAATGACTCAAGCAAAGCGTATGACCAGG
>JANNRV010000038.1:0-2477 GCA_031401775.1 Bacteroidia bacterium
AGCCTTCCCGTTCTGCTTCTTTGAGAAGGCTTAATCGCTCTTCTGGTGTGAATGATCTTTTTACTCTTGTCATATTTCCCTAATTTAACTGTTATAAATCTGTTTTCAGATTCTTGTCCAGTCTTATAGGGGGTTAGTACAATATCCGTATCCGAATACAATAGCGCATCGTCCCTGCCTACCGGCAAGGCAGGCTCTGCAAGAGACGATGCTCGACTTAAGAAGTGCGATGGGGTGAATTTCACGATTGTCCGATGCGGTCTAGCACGCGTTACAAACGCGCGCTAGCGGGGATACCAACACGATGCCAGAATAAGTCCTTAAAAAATTAGATTCGTTTGGAGATCACCTTACCGACAGGTGTATCAGACTCAACCGTAACCAGTTTACCTTTTTTGTAGGTGTAATACGAATCTTTGCTATCGGGGGTGATCAACTGGTACTTTCCTGAACTTATTTCTTTCAGCGTAAGAAAATCAGCATACATATTGGAGAAAATTGTTTTGATTCCTTTCGGCTCGCGAAAAAACAAATCAATTACACAAGTACTTATTTCTTTGCCTTCAATTTTACCCTTCATTCCATTTCTTTCCTTTTGATAGAGCTTATAACCCGTTTTTGTTACCCTTGCTTGCACATCATTTGCGCCTCGGTTTGCATGACGATAGGAGGTTCCACTGATCAGAATACCACTTTCGTGGGTTGCTTTTACTTCCGATTCAACGTGTATTGCAATGAACATAATTTTTGCATCTGTTTTCGTTCTTAAGTCCTTCACGGATTTTGTTCCTGATTTCACTTCAACCGCGCGCATGGTGCCGATGTTTTTGTCTTTGAAGAATACATTAAATTCAACCTCGGTCTTTTGTGCAACAGACAACTGAACAACACCAAAAACAAATAGGAACAACATTCTTATTTTCATGACCCTTGCATCATTACTGGGCGTCTGGCACCTCAAAGGTATCGTGACACCAAGGATAAATAAATTTCATAACATTTTATTCGCACTCGCCAGTTCTTTGAAATAAGCAGCACTCATTTTAGGTGTTCTTTTTTGAGTTTGATAGTCGACATGGTAAAGACCGAACCGAATACCATATCCGCTGGCCCATTCAAAATTATCCATCAGACTCCAATAAAAATAGCCCTTCACCGGCACACCCTCGGCAGTAGCCCGTTGTAACTCTGAAAGATAATTCCTCAAAAAAGTAATCCGGTCGGTATCATACACCTTATTATCTGCGGTGAGCTCATCTGTACCGCTGGTGCCGTTTTCCGTAACGTAGAGTTCTTTTACATTCCAGACTTTGCTTACCAGCCTCGCTGCCCAGTACAACGACTCCGGCCCAAGCATTTGCCAGGTAGAAGTGGAGGTAGGGTATGATTTTGCAAAGGGTATTAATTCGTAACCCTGTTCATTGGCTGCAGCCTGAACATTATGCGTGGGGTTATATACATTGATCCCCATAAAATCAGTGGGTGAACTGATCGTTTTTAAGTCCTCGTCTGTAAACTTAGGGGCATCTGCACCTGCTGATTTTAAAAACGCATCGGTATATTTTCCTTCCATGATCACATTGGTGTAGCCCGCATTTAATTCCCGCATGGCAAGTTCGGCTGCATGAATGTTCTCCGGGGTTTCAATAACCGGCACCGGTATTCTGATATTCTCTGCCAGGCCCACCTTGGTTTCTTTTTTCCCATTGGCGCGGATGGCTTGTACTGACAAACCGTGTGCGAGCACCGCATGATGTCTTACCTGATTCAACTCAGCTGGAGATAGTTTCAGGCCAGGTGCAAATATTCCTTGTCCATAACCTAACTCGACAAAGGTGAACAGTTCATTGAGTGTGAAGAAATAGTTGATGCGATCGCTTAGTTTACCGGAGACAAAACCTGCGTAATCTGCAAACGCCTGGGCCGTCTCTCTGGATTGCCATCCTTTGTTTTTGTCTTGTAGTGCTTGGGGCAAATCCCAGTGATACAACGTAGCAAAGGGTTCAATACCATTCGCCAAAAGTTCATCCGTCAGGCGACTGTAAAAGTCGATTCCTTTTTGGTTAGGCGTGCCCGTGCCGTCAGGAAAAATTCGTGACCATGACATAGAAAAACGATAGCATTTCGCATTCAGGTTCTTTAACAGCTGCACATCGTCTTTGTAGCGATGGTACATATCACACGCCACGTCACCCGTGTCGTTATTCCTGATTTTGCCCGGTAAATGTGAAAACGTATCCCAGACGGAAGCCCCACGTCCATCTTCCTTGTAGGCACCTTCTACCTGGTATGCTGCCGTTGCCGTTCCCCAAAGAAAGCCGGTCGGGAAAGCTCTCTCATTTACATTAGGTAGGGCCTCGACAGGATTAGCCGAATTGGGTGAGTCGCACGAAGTAAGCAATGTTGGAATGCCCACTGCGGCCAGGCCTGCTGATTTTAGAAAGTTGCGCCTGCCTGATGAGGATGATTGTTTCTCT
>JANNRV010000039.1:0-53278 GCA_031401775.1 Bacteroidia bacterium
TGGACAGCTATCGAAGCCAATTAGGTGTTGTCTTACAGGATGATTTTTTATTTGAAGGCACGATCCGTGAGAATATTTTATTTCCGAGACCAAATGCCACTGAACAACAATTGCTGGCTGCCGTAAAGTCCGCACACGTTCACGAATTTACGGATAGGTTTGAAGATGGACTCAATACCGTTATCGGTGAGCGAGGGGTTAAACTTTCTGGTGGTCAGCGCCAACGGATTGCCATCGCTCGAGCTATATTGGCCGACCCGAGAATTCTGATTCTTGATGAAGCTACTTCAAATCTCGATACCGAGAGCGAGTCATTGATTCAGGAAAGTTTGCGAAGCCTGATGCAAGGACGCACAACGTTTGTTATCGCTCACCGCTTGAGCACCATTCGACAAGCGGATCAAATTCTGGTTGTGGAAAATGGTCATATTGTGGAGCGTGGTAGGCACGATGAGCTAATTGAAAGGCAAGGAAGGTACTATCAGCTTTACACTTATCAGGCGAGGATATAGATTCACTTTGCCTCTTCATATTGGTTATTTTTGAGGCATGAGCAACGCGCTTCCTGTTCTTGATATCCTACCTCAGCTCAGGGAGTCTCTTGCGAAACATCCCATCGTCATATTACAAGCTCCACCCGGGGCAGGTAAATCCACACTCGTGCCACTTGAACTGGTTAATGAGCCGTGGCTATCAGGAAAAAAAATAGTCATGTTAGAGCCCCGCAGATTGGCGGCACGCGCAGTGGCGGGTCGTATGGCAAGCCTGTGTGAGTTACCCATTGGTGATAAGATTGGCTATCGGATTCGGTTTGATACTAAGGTGAGCGATAAGACAAGGATTGAGGTAGTTACTGAGGGAATTTTAACTCGGTTACTTCAACGAGATAATACATTAGAAGAAATTGGACTGGTTATTTTTGATGAGTTTCACGAACGAAGTCTCAATGCGGATCTTGCCCTGGCGTTGTGCCTGCAAGTTCAACAATTAGTCCGCGATGATCTTCGTATTCTTATTATGTCCGCGACAATCGATGGAGAAAAACTATCCTCCGTTTTAAACAATGCGCCTGTCATCACAAGTTTAGGCAAACAATATCCGGTAGAACATCGCTATTACAATTTTGATCCCGAAGCAAAGACACCTGTCCGCATGGCAAGGGCAATTCGCAAAGCGCTTGCAGAACATAAGGGAGATATCTTAGCTTTTCTTCCAGGAACAGGAGAAATTTCGCGTACACAAGATTTATTGAGTCAGGAAAGCCTTGGGGCATCAGTGCAAGTGTTGTACGGTGACCTTTCTATGCGAAAGCAACAAGAAGCAATATTACCGATGACCGATGGGAGGCGGAAAGTTGTCTTGGCAACTTCCATTGCAGAGACCTCTTTAACAATTGAGGGAATCACAGTGGTGGTAGATAGCGGCTTTGCACGAGTTCCCAAATTTGATCCTCGTAGTGGGCTGACTCGTTTAGATACAGTTCGAGTCACCAGAGATGCAGCAGATCAGCGCGCTGGTCGAGCGGGCCGATTGGGGCCGGGGGTTTGCTATCGCCTCTGGGGCGAAGGAATGACAGCAAGTTTAGTTTCAAACCGCAGTCCTGAAATTTTGGAAGCTGATCTTACTCCGCTGATGCTTGAACTTAGCCAATGGGGAGTAAAGGATATTCATGAACTCACCTGGGTCACTTCTCCACCAGCAGGAGCAGTTAATCAGGCGAAAGAACTTTTGGAACAACTGGACGCCATTGAGAATGGAAGAATCACTGAGCGTGGTAAACAAATGCTTCAGTTACCTACGCATCCGCGAATAGCACATATGTTACTCGAAGCTAAGCAGAAGATTGCATTGGCAACAGACATTGCTGCACTATTGGAAGAACGCGATCCGCTGCCCAAGGACGCAGGAGCAGATGTAAGCCTTAGAATTGAGGAGCTTAGAAAATGGAGGAATAAGCAGTATGTCAATGCTGATAAAAATTCTCTTGAAAGAATTGAACGACTGGCGGAATCGTGGAGAAAAATATTTAAAATCGAGATTGACAATTCCGCTCCTGCTGAAGATGAAGTGGGAATGCTTTTGGCAGCCGCGTATCCTGAGCGCATCGCCCGCCAAATTGATAAGAATAAGGAGCGCTATAAACTCGCCAATGGCCGTGTGGTGAAGTTGCCTTCCCATGATCCTCTCATTCGAGAAACATGGCTTTCCGTGGCACATCTGGATGCGGGTGGTGGCGATGGAAAAATATTTTTGGCCGCGCCATTAAAAGAAAAGGACCTGCTTCAACTTGCGCATGAAAGAGAAATGGTAAAATGGGATACTGATCGCGGGATGATCGTTGGAAATCTCGAGATGAGGATTGGTAATTTGGTTTTGCAAAGCAGGCCTTTGCCTTCCATTTCAAAGGAGAAGAAGACTGCAGTGTTAGTCGAAGCGATTAAATCCGGAGGATTAAGAATGCTGGGTTGGGACGAAGATCAACGGGAATGGCAAGCGAGGATCATGAGTCTTAGAATTTGGAGACCAAACGAAGGTTGGCCCGATGTTAGTGAAGAAAATTTGCTCGCTTCGTTGGAAGTATGGCTTTCACCTTATTTATTGGAAGTTACCAAGCAGACCGAACTTCAGCGATTGGATTTACAAACAATCTTAGCAGGGATTCTTCCGTGGGAACTCGCCAATAAATTCGACACACTGGCTCCTTACAAACTGGAAGTGCCCAGTGGGTCGATGATAAAATTAAATTACCATATCGATGGGCAAGCTCCAGTGATGGCTGTTCGCTTGCAGGAAGTTTTTGGCTTGCTCGAGACGCCAACCGTCAACAATGGAAAGATGAAAGTCATGTTGCATCTTCTTTCGCCCGGACACAAGCCTGTTCAGGTAACGCAAGACCTTCATAGTTTTTGGAAAAACACCTATCCTGAGGTTCGAAAAGAATTACGAATGAGATATCCTCGCCATTCCTGGCCGGAAGATCCGTGGACCGCTAAGGCGGTGAGAGGAGCCGTTAAGAAGAGAAGTTGATTAAGAGCATCGCTAAAAGCTCTGTCAGGTTGATCCCGATAGCTATCGGGACAGTCTGACAAACTATTTAGGTTTTTAGAGATGCCATTGATTCAATGCCCACCCTTTGCGTAGGCCCATCCTTTTTCCTGTTTAAGCACCAACTCAATCATGGCAGAAGGAACAACTTGCGCAGAAGGCAGGAGATCTTCCTTTTTGATGTTGCGTCTTCGCATGGTATTGTTACAGGCAGCAAAAGTCACGCCCTGGGCATTCCAATCAGCTACCGCTTTACTTGCTTTTGATTTGGCAGTAATCAATAAATCCAATCCGGGTCCATGACAGACTAATTCGACTTCAGCATTGGGCCATGCTGTTCGGATATTTTTTATTTGCCCGGTGACAGTAGCCTGAGATAGTGAGTCACTGTCGCTAAATTGAATAACGACTTTATGCTTCTTAAGGTCTACCACATCTGAACCTTGGGCAATTAACACCTGATAAGTAAGAGAAATTATCAGTAACGTGAAGAACGATTTGTTTTTCATGATCGGTAGATTAGGTTAAATTATCACTTTTTAGTTTCGATAATAGGTGTGAATGGTCCATACTTATGTTGTTTTTCACTGAAGCTGTCTGCATAAGGACCAAAGGGATGGTCAATGGGTTTAGTTTCAATTTTTGGCCAGTCTTGAGGGAATGTCTTTTCAGGCCTGGTCATTGATAGCACATAGGCGGCAATATCCCACGATTCTTCCTCGCTAAGTTGTGGTCTATTATAAGTTGCTCCTTGCGGCATGTTCGCCTGTATGTATTTAGCAAAATTGGAAATTCGGTAAAGCCCGGCCCCGGTATTGAAACTATGTTCATTCCAGACAGGAGGATACAAATATTCTAGGCCACTAAAACGCATAATCCCTTCACCGTTATCGCCATGGCAACTGCTGCATTTCATTGCATAAAGCTGATGTCCCTTTAATGAATCGGCTTCGCGATCTAAGTAAGTCATGGCTATCAATCCTGATCCTTTTGCATTTTCTCCTTTCGTCACATCTTTTCCTAACCATCGAATGTATGCTACAATAGCTTTCATTTCCATAGAAAGTGAATCCAACCCTTTTCCATTTAGACTGCGTTCAATACAATCATTTACTCTTTTTTCAATGCTCTCAAAAGAGTTGGATCGATCCCTGAATCTAGGATAAAGTGAAGCTACAGACCCATAATTATTTCCGTAAGGCTTTGTCCCTCCCTCCAGGTGGCAATTTTGACAATTCATTCCATTGGAGATAGCTTTTATTTTCCCTTTCGGCCCGAGGTATCGGGAGGTTTGTGTAATTAGTTTACTGCCATAGCGAATGAGATTTCCATCTGGTGTTTTGGGAATTAAAAAAGTGTCTGGCGCTGTCCATAATTCATCCTTGCTTTGCTCAGTGGCAGTCGGAGGTTGAGATGGGGTTGGTGGATTCAGTAAAACAAAAAGTACTGCACAGAAAGAAAAAATCACGAATCCACAAAAGAGTGTAATCCATCGAAAGCATTTTATCAGATGCCGGTCGTTTTGGCTCAATGACATTTTTTAAAATTGGAGCAAGTTAAGTATCCTATTTAAGGGCCATTTAAAAATTCAAAAGCACGCGGCTCCATCGAGTTCTCTTCCTTTCCTACAATGGAAAGCCGGTATGACTGTATGCTGCAATTGAATTATTCTCACGTTTTGGGTTTATAGAAGTAACTTAATCCTGTCATGATTAGAAAAAGTAAAAGCACAAGCAGCATCGCAAGTCGTAATGTTTGCCAATCGGCTAAAAAACCAATGATCGGAGGCCCAAATAAAAAGCCGGAGTAGCCAACGGTAGTGACCATTGCTAATCCTACCCCCGGTGGTAAATCTTTAGTATGGCCTGCAATGCTATACGCAATGGGAACAATAGCGGACAATCCGATACCGATTATAAATAATCCTGCGATGACGGCAAGCGGATGAATAAAAAGCAATGCTATACTTAAGCCTACAGTGGCGATCAAGCCACAGGCAATCATTAACAACCGATCACCAAACCGTATTCTCGCTCCGTCTCCCAAGACCCTCCCAATGGTCATGGCGAAAGCAAAGGCGGAAAGGCCGATAGGTGCCAGTGCCGGATCGGCTCCCGCAATGTTCTCCATATAGTTGGTGCTCCAGTCTGCCATTGCACCTTCACCCAACATGGAGCAAAAGGCGATAACACCAATACTCACCATGGCAGCGTTAGGCAGTCGGAAGGCAGGGCCTTCGTCCGCTTTTAGCTGAGGTTTGTCATGAATAAGATAATAACGAGCGATATAGACGGTGATAAGGCTTACCACGGTAATAATGGTGAAGTGAATGAACAGTCCGGTACCGAGTTTAGTAAACAATGATCCGCCAATAGCGCCAAGCATCATTCCAATACTAAAAAGCGCATGAAAGGAAGTCATGATGGGTTTACCTAATTGTTTTTCAACCATTACCGCTTGTGCGTTCATGGCCACATCAAGCATTCCAGCTGAGACCCCGAGCAGAAAAAATAAAATAATTAAGGCCCATAATGCCGGCATCAATGGAACGAACGGAATCAAAGAGCAATAGAAGAATGTAGAGAAAATGGCAATCCTACGGCTACCATTTTGAATGATCAGCCAACCTGTGAACGGCATTGCCAATAAGGCGCCCACCGAGGAGGAAAGCAGTACAAGACCGACCACACCATTGTCTATTCCAAATTGATCTTGAATTCTGGGTAATCGGGAAAAGTAGTTGGCGTGCACAAAACCATTAAGAAAGAAAATAATTTTTACAGCCAGGCGGGATGGAGACACTTGTATTTTGGATGATTAATTCATCGAATATAAATATTTAACGATAGGGCCGAATAAGCTCTGTCGTTACTTTTCAAACTTAGTTCCGCTAACGTTTGAAAAGTAGATAGATAGCTATGTCCCAATGATCAGGAGAGGAGAAAAAGAAAAATCAGTGGAAAAATAAGGCCAAGCAATGCCAGCCACCATCCGCGGCTTCTGAAGCTGTTCTTTCCTTTTTCAATAAACATTCCCGTAAAGGCTATTGTGGCCATCGCTATTCCAAAGATATCGGAGTAATAAATCCACCATTTGCTGGTGTCCTGATGTAATTGCGTCATTTGACCAAGAAGAGGTGTTATGCGATAGGTCTCGATTTTTCCCTTGCCAGTGCTGATATCGATTTGCACGTCATGTGTAGTATAGGAAATTTTTAGTTTATTCTCTTCAACAGAAAAACGTCTAAGATTATCATCAATTTTTTGGGCTTGTGTAAAATTGGCGATGAACTCATCGGTGACTTCTTCTTTACCTGAAAGCGCAGGAATTGTTATTACTTGCGAACTATAAATGTATCTTCTTGGATGCCAGCTTTGGCGGTGATTCAAAAAAATACCGGAAATTGAAAAGGTGATGATCAGACCAAGAAAAAAATAGGCAAGGTCACGATGCGTGTTTCGGGCAGTAAGTTTCATAGAAGACATTAGATTTTAGACATATTGAGAACAAAGGGTAGATTTCTCTCCCGATAAAATCGGGATCGAAATGACCTTGATTGTTTTGTGTAACATTGGTTAAGAAATTCCTTAACTATAATCGCAATCAATTCTTGCTACTTACTACTTGTTACCTACTATTATTTCGCATAAGCCACACTTCGCATCTCTCTTATCACCGTCACTTTAATCTGCCCCGGATACTGCATGTCTTTTTCAATTTTTTGGGAAATATCAAAGCTCAATTGGCTTGCGCGTTCATCGGTTGCTTTTTCAGCATCTACCATTACACGCAATTCACGTCCTGCCTGGATGGCGTAACATTTTTCAACGCCTTCAAATCCTAAACCAATTTGTTCAAGATCTTTAAGTCGTTTGATATACTGCTCCATCACCTCACGTCTTGCACCGGGTCTTGCTCCGCTGATTGCATCGCAAGCCTGAACGATGGGTGAAATAATGCTCGTCATTTCTATTTCGTCATGGTGAGCACCAATAGCATTGCAGATGATGGGATGTTCTTTATACTTTAATGCCAGTTCCATGCCCACAATGGCGTGTGGCTTCTCTAACTCTTCCGGCCATACTTTACCTATGTCGTGAAGAAGCCCGGCACGTTTGGCTTGTTTTACATTTAATCCCAATTCAGCAGCCATGATGGCGCACAGATTGGCCACTTCGCGTGAGTGCTGCAGTAAGTTTTGTCCATAGGAAGAACGAAACCTCATACGACCCACCATACGTACCAGCTCAGGAGCTAATCCGTGAATACCTAAATCAATTACAGTGCGTTCTCCAATTTCGACTACTTCATCGTCAATGTTCTTGGTAGTCTTTGCTACAATCTCTTCAATTCGGGCGGGATGGATACGACCATCTTGCACCAATCGATGTAGAGATAAGCGGGCAATTTCCCTTCTTACTGGATCAAAACCCGAAATGATAATTGCCTCAGGTGTATCGTCTACAATTATTTCAACTCCGGTGGCAGCTTCTAACGCACGAATATTTCTTCCTTCGCGGCCAATAATTTTTCCCTTGATGTCGTCACTTTCAATGTTGAAAATGGAAACGCAGTTTTCGATGGCATGCTCGGTGGCGGTACGCTGAATAGTTTCCACCACAATTTTTTTGGCTTCTTTGGTGGCCGTCAACTTAGCTCCTTCCATAATATCCTTGATATAAGAACTGGCCTTTGTTTGTGCTTCTTCCTTTAAAGACTCCACCAGTTGATCACGAGCCTGGTCGGCCGTGAGTTTAGAGATTCCTTCAAGGATGGCTACTTTTTGAGCATTGAATTTATCCAGTTCTTCCTTGCGTTTCTTTACCAAGTCATGTTGTAATGCCAGGCTTTGACGTTCTTCATCAAGATCGCCCTCTTTACGCTTTACCTGCTCCAGTTCTTTTGAAAGCTGGGCTTCACGCTGCTTAATCTTTTGCTCATTATTGATGATCTGGTTTTTCTTGCGGTTGGCTTCCTCTTCAAATTCCTGCTTCATCTTCAGCAGTTTTTCCCTTGCTTCAATGATCCGGTCTTTTTTGATGTTTTCGGCCTGTAATTCCGCTTCGCGAATAATCATTTTAGCTTTTTCTTCTGCTTCCTGTTTGCGGGTTTTCAATTTGCGCTTGTACAAGAAAGTGCCGATGAGCATACTGAAGACCACAGTGGCCACCAGCCCAATCAGCGCTACTATCATTATTTCCATAGTTGAAAAAATTTAAGTGTTATAAACACTCAGAGGCCTCACACAAGTCGCCATGAGCGAGCTTGTCAGCGGCCTGGACGTGAAAAGGAGTGGGAAAGGAATTAGAGTGCTTGAGAGACGAGTTGATTCAGGTGGTTTACTTTTTCCACCACGGTCTGGTCTATGACGTGCAGATTTTCTTCATCTGCCAGCTTATCCACTAAACAATCGAAGGCCACCATGGCCAACAAATCTTGTTTGTCGTCTATACCGAACTGTTCCCGATAATGTTTGATCTTTTCGTTGATGAGCTTGCCCGCGGACCGTATACGTTCCTCGTCTTTGCGCTTCACCTTCATCGGATATTCACGATCCGCGATTTTGATCTTAATTGATAGTTCCTCCATTATCCGGTTTATCTGCTCAAATGTGCTATGCACTTATCGATTTCTCGAATATACTCTTCTACTTTCCTCTTCAACTCCGAAACACTTCCGTCTTCCGGGTTTATTTGGTCTACAATTTTAGTTATTTTAATCTGATTTTTAAAATTGTTCAGCTGCTCATCGCGAACCTTCAGGCTGGCTTTCAACTCCTGGTTTTCTGATTTTGCACCCTTTAGCTCATCTTTCAAGCCCTTGTGGTCATTGAGCAATACCAAAATTTTGCGTTCAAGGCCGCTAAGGTTGCTCTTTAATACTTCCTGGTCCATGTGAATAGTGTTGTTAAGCTTCAGGTCGCAGGTATTTTTGCCTCGTACCTCTAAATTCTATCTTCTCTATTCTTAATTCAATTCTACTTCCTGATCAAGGCACCCATCTCACGTTCAAAAGCACTCATCAGCCTGTTCATGACCTGATCAATCTCCTGATCGGTCAGGGTTTTAGTTTCGTCAAGCAATGTAAAGCCGAGTGCGTATGCTTTTTTGCCTTCTGCGATCTTATCACCCTCGTAAACATCAAAGGCAATAATCTCTTTAATCAACTTCTTTTCAGTAACCAATATCAATGCCCTGATGTCAGCGAATGTCACATGTTTGTCTAACACTAGAGACAAGTCGCGTCTGACTTCAGGGAACTTGGGTACTTCCTGCACTTCGAACTTAGGATTTGCAGACTTGAAAAGCAAGGAGGCATTGAGATCAGCATAAAAAATTTCTTGTTTGATGCCAAAATCTTTAGCGAATATCGGTTTTACTTTCCCTAGTTTCCCAATTTCTGCTTTGCCTAGCATGATTTTCATTCCATACTCGAATAAAGGGTCATTAAGCTTTTCTTGGACGAAGTTTTCGATTCGAGCTGAATAGCCCATGGACTTTTCAAGAATATTGGATACTTGCTGAGCTAAATCGAAATAGGTTACAGCGCGTGTCTTGTTTTGCCAGTTTTCAGTTTCAATGTTTCCCGTCAAATAGAGAGCAAGGCGCTCTTCTTCCTTGTACCCTTTATCTTTCCAATAGACTTTCCCGAATTCGAAGAGTTTGAGGTCCTTCTGCCTGCGGTTAATATTATGGGCACACACTTCGAGCCCAGTGAAAAGCATGGTTTGGCGCATGATTCCTTGCTCCTCACTAAGTTTATTTAAGATTTCAACAAGCTGTCCTGCGAAAGTCAGGTTGTGTTTCTGCTGATAGGTGGCATTAGTCAGTGAATTGGTCAGGATTTCATAAAAGCCATTGGCTACTAACATTTCGCCTATTCCTTTTCGGAATTTATTAATGTCCTTTTCTGGAAATTCAGAGATGTAATCAGTTCCAGCTATGGAGGAAAGCTCAATATTATTGAATCCATAAATACGTAAAATCTCTTCAATCACATCTGCTTCTTGAGTAACATCTACCCTGTAGGGGGGCACCGAAACGTTGAAGCGATCTTCTTTTTTTTCTATGATGGTGATATCAAGGTTTTCAAGAATGGAAAAAATCCTGGCTCTTGGGATCTCTTTTCCAATTAACCGTTTTACGTTTTTATCTTTTACTTCGATAATACGATTTGCAATCTGATGAGGATAAACATCCACGATATCGGATGAGATTTGCCCCCCTGCAATCTCTTTGATCATCATCGCAGCTCTCTTTAGAGCATATACGGTGATGTTGGGATCCGTGCCACGTTCGAAACGAAAGGATGCATCGGTTTTCAATTGATGTTGCATGCCAGTCTTCCGAATATAGGTGGGGGAAAAGCAAGCACTTTCGAGAAAGATATTTTTTGTCTTCTCGGAGATACCGGATTTAACTCCACCAAATACTCCGGCTATGCACATTCCTTCCTCTGCATTGCAGATCATCAAATCATTGGCCGTCAAAATTCTTTCCTTGTTATCGAGAGTTTTGAATTTTGTGCCTGCTTCCATGGTCTTCACAATCACCCTTCCTCCGATAATTTCATCGGCATCAAATGCGTGCAACGGTTGACCCACTTCGTGCAAAACGAAATTGGTGATGTCTACGATGTTATTGATGGGAGTGAGTCCGATTGATTTTAACCTATTCTTTAGCCAATCGGGTGACTCTTTTACAGTGACTCCGGAAATCGTCACAGCGGAGTAGCGTGAGCATGCTTCCGTATTTTCAACAGTCACACTTATCAGGAGCGTTTTTGTTTCTGTTTTAAAGCTGTCAACGGATGGCCAGGAAAGTTGGCGGTTAGTGGCAGCTTTAATGTCCCTCGCCACGCCAAGATGGGAGGCCGCATCGGCACGATTGGGAGTTAATCCAATTTCTAAAACAAAGTCAGATTGAATATTATAGAATTCAGAAGCGGGGGTGCCGTTAGATACGGAGGTATTCAAAACAATAATGCCGGCATGGCTTTCGCCTAATCCGATTTCATCTTCTGCACAAATCATTCCTTCCGATTGCTCTCCTCGTATCTTCGCTACTTTAATCGTAAAAGGTTCTCCTTTCGTGGGATAAATCATCGCGCCTGGTAAGGCGACAACTACCTTTTGGCCGGCTGCTACATTAGAGGCTCCACAAACGATATGGGCAGGTTTCTCAGCACCAACATTTACAGTCGTTACGGATAATTTGTCAGCGTTAGGATGTTTCGTACAAGTAAGCACTTCACCGATCACCAATCCCTTTAATCCTCCTTTGATGGACTCGAATGCTTCCACACTCTCAACTTCCAGTCCGGTAGAAGTAAGCACTTTACCAATTTCTTCTGCTGATTCGGGAATAGAGATATACTGGGCTAGCCAGTTGAATGAAATTTTCATAGGTTGAAGGCAATCGCCCCGACAAAGTCGGGGTCAAAAATACGGGATTATGATCTCTTTTCTATACGACTAGACTTCACATTATTATTCGTGATAACTCATTTCCCCAGCTCGGATGGCCACCTTTAAAATATTCTCAGCGGGAGGAAAAGGACATGAATAGCTGTCATTATAAGCACAATAAGGATTATAAGCTCTATTAAAATCCAGCACAACAGAAGTAGCAGCAGGCACTTTTTTAATATCTAAGTACCTTCCTCCGCCATAGGTTTCTTTCCCACTAGTTTCATCGGCAAAGGCCAGAAATAATTTTCCTCGTTGAGGCCCCATTTCCATAACCTCAAGGATAACAAGTTTGTTCTCCACGTCCTCCAATGTAAATGTAGCGTGAGCATACTCCAGGTACTTTTGCTCCTTGCCATCACTTGTGTTTAGAACGATGACATTTTTATCATTAATAGAAGTTAAGGTTGCATTGACCCTGTACTTCAGGTCGGGCTTAAAGTACTTTAAATCTTCAAATTTTCCAGTAAGCGTGGCAAAGGGGGAATTTTCATCCTTCTTAAGATTATCAGTTTTTTCTTTTCGCTCGATCGCTATTGCTTTGGCAAACTCATTCTCTGACATGCCTCCTTTAAGGGAAAAATAAATCAATCCCGCCAATGCGGCCATTGAAGCAAAAATCAGAAGTCTTGAAAGTTTCATTTATTTTCTGGCGAGCGATTCAACTCTTATTTTTTCCCAGGACGCTATTGCCTCTTTTTGCTTGCCGAACAATTCAAAAAACTTTGGAATAGAAATGTCAGCCAGATTCCCTGGAGCATTGACTAATACGCAAATAGCAATTTTGTTTTTGCGGTGGATGGCCACCTCACTGCGATAGCCATTGACATAGCCACCATGATAAACTAATGTGTCTTCCTTAAAATTCAACACACGCCAACCCATAGCATAATATGCAGATTTAGGTCGTTTCCATCTCCAAAAGTTATGATTTCGTGCGGTAGCGCGCACGACAGGACGAAAGAGTTCTTCGTAGGTTTCTTTTTTCATCAATTGAGGTGAATCATCGGTAATGGCAAGTAACCACTTGGCCATATCGCTAATGCTTGCATTAACACCTCCGGCAGGAGCCACATTATAATACGTATCGGAGATGGACATAGGCACCCAACCTTTACCATACCGGTGAGGCTTTGCTACGTTATCATTATTAATAATGTCTGCAAAACTTAGTGACGCAGTTTGCATGTGCAATGGAGAAAAAACTAACTCCCTCATATTATCTTCATAGCTTTTGCCCGAGGCTGATTCAATAACTTTTCCAATCAAACTGTACCCTACATTTTGATAACTATAAAACTGCCCAGGCTTCCCAATCAGGTTAATATCTCTAAGATGATAGAGGAGCGTATCAAAATTGGCCCCATCATCTACCCGATCGGTAAAGGCATGATAAGGCAAGCCGGTGGTATGAGAAAGAACATGACCAAGGGTAAGACTCTGGGTAGACTCTTCTTTCTTGAGCTTAAAAGCTGGAAGATATTTGCTCACCGGATCGGCCCACGACAATTTTTGATCATCTACCAATACTCCTGTTAGTACAGAAGCAAAACACTTGGATACAGAACCAATTCGGAATACGCTGTGAACATTAACAGGCTCTTTTGTTCGTGTATCTTTTAGTCCAAATCCTTTTAAGTAGATAACAGAAGTATCCTTGATAACAACAACCGCTGCACCCGGTGCCAGATTATTTTCTATCGCTCTTGAAATAAAGGATTCATATTCTGACAAGACTTGGTCAAGGTAAGGGTTGACATTCTTATAGATATAAGGAGCCGTGAGTATTTCTTCTTTTACATCCGGAATCGATGCTTTGAGGTCGTTACGTTGAGTGGAAGTAGTCGTTTTCGAATCTGAGGGGGCATAAAAAATAAAAGACAACGAAGCCAGCGCGACTACTATTACCAATGTGTACTTATTTTTTATGACGGCCATTCGGTTACTGTTATAGTAATCCCTCGTCTGCAAAGCTATAATATTTTTGTCCTGCAATAATGAGATGGTCCAGCAATTGAATTTCTAAAAACTTACCGGCTTCTTTTAGTTTACGTGTTAAATCAATATCGCTTTGACTGGCAGTGAGATTTCCGGAGGGATGGTTGTGTGCAACGATGACTCCGCTAGCCAATTCTTCCAGCGCCATTTTAAAAATAATTTTTGGATCAGCTACCGTTCCTGATACACCGCCTTCACTTACTCGCTTTTTTTTATAGACACGATTTGCCCGATTCAATAGCAATACCCAAAATTCTTCATGAGGTAAATCCATTAGATCGCCCTTCAGCATTTCAAAGGCATCTTTGGAGGTGGTAATTTTAGGCTTTTGTTCCGGCTCCAGTTCTTTGCGTCTGCGACCTAGTTCAAGGGCTGCAATGATTGCAATGGCCTTTGCTTCACCTATTCCTTTTGCCTTCATCAGGTCTTTTACGGAAAGTCGTGCGAGGCCATTCAGATTGTTCTCTACACTTTGCAATACTTTTTTTGCTACATCTACAGCACTTAGAGAAGGAGTTCCTGAGCCAATCAAAATGGCAATCAGCTCGGCATCAGAAAGTGAAGAGGTGCCTTTGAGAAGAAGTTTCTCACGGGGTCGGTCTTCTGGAGACCAGTTTTTTATATTGAGGGGTTTGGGGTCATCTACCTTCATCTTACCCTGAAATTAACTAGTTTTCACCAAATCCCAGATGTGGAAGATTTTGTTTGCCTTGAGCATAAAAAAACCCTCCTCTATTCCTATCGAACAAAAGGAGGGAAAAATAAAATTCTATGGGAATGGCTTACGCCAGTTTGTTCACGCGTTTTGCCAATTTCGATTTCTGATTGGCTGCTTTTTTCCAGTGGATGACGTTCTTCTTTGCCAACTTATCAATCATAGAAGAGACTTCATTCAAGAGCACTTTCGCCTCATCTTTCTTGGTGGTAGTAGTCAATTTCTTAATCTGGGTACGCGTAGTCTTCGCCTGATAGCGGTTTCTTACACGTTTTGTCTCATTTGCCCTGATTCTTTTCTCTGCTGATTTATGATTTGCCATATTGGTTTTTTCAAACGGACTGCAAAAATAAGGGCAATAGTCAGATTTGCAAAGGAATGCCCTGATTTAACCACTGAAAATTCGCTTTACTATGACAGGGCTATTTGAATAAGGCCATTTTTAGAGGGTTAAAAGAAGATTGTCGCCTGTAAATCTTCTTCCCGATTCTTAACTTTATCCAAAAGGTCAATTGATGTCGCGTCTTCTGAAAATCGTCCTGCTCTCAGTAGTTCTACTTTCAAGTGGATGGGGATTCTTTGCTCACCGGAAAATTAACAGATTAGCAGTGTTTATCCTTCCGCCTCCTATGATAGGATTTTACAAAAAAAATATAGAATACCTTTCTGAAGCATCAATCAATCCCGACACTAGACGGTATGCTGTTGCAGATGAAGCGCCACGGCATTATATCGACTTGGATGATTACGGTGATAGCGCAGTCTATAAGCTGCCTCGCTATTGGAATCAGGCAGTGAAAAAAATAGGTGTTGATTCTTTAGAGGCGCATGGAATTGTTCCCTGGCATATCACTAAAATGTATGATCAACTAAAAGATGCTTTTATGGTGCGTGATCCGCATAAAATTCTACGGATCTCCGCTGAGGTAGGACATTATATTGCAGATGCAAACGTGCCTTTGCACACGACCGGCAACTATGATGGCGAAAAAACGGGACAAACAGGAATTCACGCATTGTGGGAATCGAGACTGCCTGAATTGCATTTCGCTGAATATGATTTTTTTGTTGGGAAGGCGGTATATGTCCCGAATATTCAGCTGGCAGCGTGGGCAGCGATTGAAAGAGCGAGCGATGCTGTTGATTCCGTCTTGCGATTTGAAAAAGAGTTATCAGAAAAGATGACAAGTAAGAAATTTAGTTTTGAGACCAAGGGAAAGCAAACGGTTAAAATTATATCCGTTGAATATTCAAAAGCCTATCATCAGGTGCTTTTGGGAATGGTGGAGCGACAATTGCGCGCGAGCGTTAAAATGGTGGGCGATGTTTGGTACACGGCATGGGTAGATGCAGGTCAACCTGATTTAAAAGAGTTCATGAATTACACCCCTACAACTGAAGAGTTATTAAAGCGGGAAGAAGAGTTGCAAAAATGGAAAGAGCGGATTTATTTATCGCGGCAACATGAAACCAGAGATAATTAAAAAAGTAGAAAGGGATTCATAAGCGAACTGATTTCAGTGAATTTTGATCCTTATTATGAAGTATTTTGACCATGCCGGAAGCTAGAATAGAAACCTTTGTAATTTAAAGGAGGAAAAAGGTTGTAAATCTGTTAAAAATTGTAAAAATTAGGCCTAACCAAACCCAATTCGTATGAGTTTATTCACCAATCCTAATCGAATCCCTGAAAATTATGGTTTGAAAATCGCAGGAGGCTTGATCGCTTTTTTTCTACTGATGAAAGTAACAGGGTTAGTTCATCATTATGAATTGCGATTTCTGAATGTCTTTATTCAAGTGGGAGGGATATACTACGCCCTAAAGAAATTTAGAGAAAGCCATGGAAAACATATTAATTATTTCAGGGCTTTGGTAACGGGTGTTGCTACCGGTGCAATAGCTTCATTAATCTTTTCCGTTTTTCTGTTTGCCTATCTGATGATTGATCAAAATCTGATGCTGGACATGATCGAAAAAGAACCTATGGGCCGGTACCTCAATCCTTACCTTGCTGCGTTTATGGTGGCCCTCGAGGGTATATTTTCAGGCTTATTGTTCACGTTTATTTTGATCAATTATCTCCCAACAGATGAGGTAAGTGATAAAGTGGGATAGGTAACGTTGAGATGCATGCGACCATTGGATGAAATTTAGTTAAAGACTCCCCGGTTGCACAACTTGCTGCGATCGTTAAAATGAGGTAAACATCGTTTTTTGTTTCTCCATCAATTCTACTGTCTTTCTCTATACTGTTTGATTTAAGTTCTGCCGCACGACCTCATTTGATCCACAGGATTGCTATGTAGCCCATTGGCTTCCTCTAGTTTTATTTAAATTGCAGCAATCTATATCGAAATCATACTCTTATGAAATACGAGAACATTGGTAAAGATCTTTTTCTTGGCAATCGTAAACGCCTGATCAAGGAGCTAAAGCCCGGATCGATTGCCATCTTCAATTCCAATGACATCATGCCGACTAATGCGGATGGCACGATGGCTTTTCGTCAGAATAATGATCTATTTTATCTCAGTGGCATAGATCAGGAGGAAAGCATTCTTGTTGTTTGCCCTGATTTTCCTGATAGGAAATACAAAGAAGTTCTTTTTCTTCGAGAGACCAACGAGCGTATCGCTGTTTGGGAGGGTCATAAACTTACCAAGAAGGAAGCGACTGATATTTCAGGAGTAGAAACAGTGCTGTGGATGGGTGAATTCGAAAAACTTTTTCATCATATGATGGTGATGGGAGGGGTAGATCATGTTTACCTGCCGACCAACGAACATTATCGTGCTGACATTGTAGTGGAAACACGCAGTGCCCGTTTTATAAGCAGCTGCCGGGAAAAATTTCCTTTACATAAATATCATCGGATAGCCCCTTTGTTGGCTCAACTTCGGGCTATCAAGCAGCCTCGTGAAATTGAATTATCCCAAGAAGCTTGCAACATTACCGAGAAAGGCTTCCGCAGGATTCTAAATTTTGTTAAGCCCGGTGTCAAGGAATATGAAATTGAGGCGGAGTTCATACATGAGTTTATTCGAAATCGATCAAAGGGTTTTGCCTACAGTCCTATCATTGCGTCAGGTGCAAATGCTTGCGTTCTTCACTATGTAGAGAATTCTCAAACCTGTAAGGAAGGGGATGTATTATTGCTCGATGTAGGAGCTGAGTATGCCAACTACAATTCGGATATGACCCGCAGCATTCCGGTCAATGGCCGATTCACAAAAAGACAAAAGGAAGTTTATAATGCTGTGTTGAGAGTGATGCGCGCTGCTTCCGGTATGCTAAGACCCGGTGTGGTTTACTTCGACTATCACAAAGAAGTGCAGACGATGATGGAAGGCGAATTGTTAAAATTGAAATTGATCACCAAGAAAGACCTCAGCGAAAAATCGGGAAAGTCAGCAGTCTTGAAATATTTCATGCACGGCACCGGTCATCATCTGGGTCTGGATGTACATGACACAGCTAATATGTACTCAAGGATGCAAGCGGGAATGTTGTGGACCGTGGAGCCGGGAATCTATATTCCTGCGGAAAAACTTGGAATTCGATTGGAGAATAACGTAGTCATCGGAAAGAATAAGAACACTGACTTAATGAAGAATATTCCTATTGAAGCTGAGGAGATTGAAGATCTCATGAATCGAAAAAAATGAAAGAGATAATTAGTTCTGACAAAGCTCCCGAACCCGTTGGCGCTTATCCACATGCGAGGCGCGTTGGCAATTTACTTTTTCTATCAGGTGTTGGCCCGCGCCAACGTGGTTCAAAGGATATCCCGGGAGTTACACTGGATGAAAATAAGAAGATCATAGCTTACAATATAGAAGTACAATGCTATGCGGTATTTCAAAATGTGCATTACATTCTTGAGGCCTCAGGTTCCCGATGGGAAAATCTGGTAGACATTACGGTTTATCTTACCAACATGACGGACGATTTTCCGGTCTTCAACAAAATCTATGCTGAGTATTTTCCCGACAAGGCAACGCAGCCTTGCCGAACTACGGTAGAGGTAAATGCCTTACCCACAGCTATTGCAATAGAATTAAAGTGCATTGCTACAATTTAGTTTGCCTGCTTTTGATTCGATGATAAAGTGTTGTCCGAAGGATATGAAACGTTATTGATTCACCGTTTCGTTTCACGATCTGATTTAAGTAGCCTGTCTCCAGAGATAAACTTTTAGTCAATTTAAATTCGACTGCGGCAAAGATTCTATTCTGATCAAATGTATCGAGCACAGGTGAAGTATTTAGCATGATCTCATTGGAGACCTTTAAAGTGATTTGCTCGTTTATACCTATTCGATATATTGCCTGAATTCGCAATCTATGGCGTAATACGAATTGATATCCATCTTCCAATTGATTAGCAGACGAATGATGAATAAATCGTTCATCCAACCGATACCTGAAGCTGAGCTTTACTTTTGAGTCATTTGTCGCATTAAAGTTTACTTCTTGCCATGGACGCCATTCGGGTACAGTAACATTCGTTTTACTTTTGGATAAGTTGTGATTGAACCCGATTGATAAATCAAACTTAGTGGAGGGGAGATAATGAATATGTGTGTGAATGAAAAATTGGGCTTGTCGGTCAGGATTCAGCAAACGTCTTTCATCAATTTCATTATGCCAAATCCATTTTGGAGATAGCGAAAATTGGTTGTAGTACCTGAACCAATAGCTCTTTAAATGATCTTCCTGCTGAGCCTTGACACTACCGGAAAAGGAAAGGTAAACAAATAGAGAAGCAAACCCACGAAAAAAGGAAGCTCTCAGAGCTTTAATTTGTTAAACGGAGAAACTTTCTCCGCACCCGCAGGTACGGGATGCGTTCGGATTGATAAACTGAAAACCTTTTCCGTTCAATCCGTCAGAAAAATCCAGTGTGGTGCCCAATAGATAGAGCAGGCTTTTTTTATCTACTAATATTTTCACACCCTTGTCTTCAAAAATCTGATCGGCAGGATTTATTTTATCATCAAAATCCAAATCGTACATAAGGCCAGAGCAACCGCCACCTTTTACAGATACCCGAATGTTGTGACTGGGTGTACGCCCTTCTTCTTTCAGTAAGGTGCTGATTCTGTCTTTTGCTTTATGGGTTACACTGATCATGATCTTTCAAGTTTTAGATGTTAAGACACCGGATTCAATACAACGCTAAAAACCGTAATTGTGTTCCTATCTCTGCCATAATATAATTTTTCCAACACATCCAGAATGTTGCTTGCCCTGAAATAGGAGGTATGCAGCTCACTGTCACTCTTGGTCACCCACTGTATGGTGTAGGAGTTTTCTTTCTCTTTATAGTTTTGGACATACGCCCACATCTTTCTCAAGCCATCGACTTTGTCAGATCCCGTTTCGGAATGGAAGAGGAATGACTGATTGTGTCTCGGGTTTATCGTAATTAAGTCAAGCTTGGTTTTACCCTCGTGGATGCTGTATTCAAAGATGAGGTCGCTGGTGCGCAGCCCGAGATAGTCTTTAATCTGCTGCTGAATGCGGGCGGCCTCTACATGAGCATCACTGGAAGTTTCGGTCATTACTTTTGCCATTTTCAGTTTTAAAACTTTCGTAAACCCTTAAAAGTTTCTCAAATTTCATTCAAAATTAACAAAAGCAATCAAATCGGTCAGCATGAAGAAATTAGAGCATATCGGTATAGCCGTAAAAAACCTGGAGGAGTCCAATACCCTTTTTGCAAAACTGCTGGGAAAACCTCATTACAAGATTGAAGAAGTGGAGAGTGAAGGGGTAAGAACTTCGTTTTTTGCGGTGGGAGATATAAAAATTGAACTGCTGGAAGCCACGCGACCTGATTCATCCATTGCCAAGTTCATAGAAAAAAAAGGCGAAGGGCTGCATCATCTCGCTTTCGGGACAGATGATATCGTGAACGACATGAAAGAGCTATCAGAAAAAGACTTTACCCTGCTTGCTGATGAGCCAAAGCCAGGGGCCGACAACAAAATGATTGTTTTCATCCACCCCAAGACCACTAACCATGTTTTGGTGGAACTTTGCCAGGACAAGAAATCCTGATTAGAACTTCTTTTTTGGATGTTCGTTTCGCCCGTACTGAATATCATTATAGTAACGCTGCTTCTTTTTACCCACGGCTGTATCATAGTAGGGCTTAGGGCTTGTACAATTAAAAAGATTGAGCAGGAGAAAAGCGAGAACTACAATTCCAAGGATCTTTTTCATAACGCACATAGATACCGCCCCTTTAGAACACCAACGCGGGTATGCCGATAAGTCTTATTTTTGCGGGATTAATGAACTAAAACATCGGTGAACTACCGGTTACAGCATGGCGGACAAACGCTCAGAAATCACACAACTAGGCGAATTTGGCTTGATTGACAAGATAAGTCAACGATTCACTCTACAAAACAAAACATCCCTTCTGGGAATAGGCGATGATGCGGCTGTCATTGATGCGGGTGAAGATTGTGTGCTATTGTCGACCGATATGTTGTTGGAAGGCATTCATTTTGATCTTTCTTACATGCCATTGCAGCATCTGGGGTATAAGGCGGTTGCTGTTAATGTCTCTGACATTGCTGCCATGAATGGTAAACCGGAGCAGATCACAGTGAGTCTGGGTATTAGCAATCGATTTTCGGTAGAGGCGGTAGAGGTACTTTACCAGGGCATTCGTGCCGCGTGTACTAATTATGGTGTTGATCTGGTCGGTGGTGATACAACATCTTCTTCTTCCGGATTAGTGATTTCTATCGCAATCCTTGGCCGAGCCACGAAAGATAAAATTGCCTATCGAACAGGAGCAAAAATAAATGATATCGTGTGCGTGACCGGAGATTTAGGTGCTGCCTTTATGGGACTTCAAGTGTTAGAGCGTGAGAAACAAGTTTTTCTTACGAATCCGGAGATGCAACCCGATCTTGAAAAATATGAGTATTTGGTGGGCCGGCAGTTGAAACCCGATGCACGAATGGATATCATTCATGAGTTGGCTGAGTTGCAGATTGTTCCAAGCTCCATGATTGACATTTCGGATGGATTAGCATCGGAGACACTTCACTTATGCAGAAACTCGGGAGTTGGTATAAAGTTGTTTGAAGAAAATATTCCGATCGACAACAACACATTTGACACAGCCCTTGAATTCAATCTTGATCCGATTGTATGTGCACTAAATGGTGGAGAAGATTATGAACTTCTTTTCACCATCCGGCAAACCGATTTTGAAAAAGTTAAAAAACATCCGGACATTCACTTCATCGGGCATGTTCAGGAAAAAGAGAAACAGAATGTTCTGATCTCCAAGCAGGGAACCGTGGTACCGCTGAAAGCTCAGGGCTGGGATCATTTCAAATAACTTTAGAAGGTATCAGAACCTATGTCAAGGTAAGATCTGTCAATTAAGCGTAATTGGAAGTATCTGATTTTTCTTGATAAAAACCTCTTCCTTCCTCCACTCCACTTTGAGCCAAACCTCTTCATGACCTATAATCTTCGTGCGATGACCCTCTTCTACAATGGCCGCAACGGATGCACCTGAAGAAGGCCCTTTCATGAGGTAAACTGGGGCTGTGGTGATAATTCCTTGCGGTGGAGGGGAACTAAAATTCAGAAATACAAATAATAGTCCAAGAAAGAAGAGTGATAAAAATGCAAGAACGATTGGCTTCTGTCCACTTCTCTTGTGGTGGTAAACAAAGATAGACAAACAAAAAACCGAGCATGTGGCAAGCGCACCAACAAGGGTTGAATAATTATCCTTCATCAACTTATAAAGAGGCGTAATCTGTTCTGATTCATATCCTTCAAGATTATTTTTTTTGGCGACCTCATTCACTTTTGACAATGCTTGCTCATCGCCAGAAGCCAGATAATAAAGGTTTAAGTAGTAAAGAGACTGACTAAGGTGACCAAGCCCCTCTTGGATAAAGGCCATTTTGAGAAGTGTTGCTTGCGAATATTTCTTATCCAGGAATAACTGATGATAAAGATCAAAGGATTGAGTGTACAATTTTGCCTTAAAGAGAGAATCGGCCTGCTTTATAGCATCGTGCGATGATTCAGCTGGACTTGAATGAGGAAAAGCAAAAAGCAGGATGAGTAGGGAGAGAATTTTTAAAATCGGGGTTTGTATTTTTTTCATATCCTGTTACCTTTGCGACCTCAATTACGGTAAATACCTCAAAATTGACAAGATTCCGTAGCTCAGTTGGTAGAGCAATACACTTTTAATGTATGGGTCCTGGGTTCGAATCCCAGCGGGATCACAAGAAAGCACCCAACAGGTGCTTTCTTTTTTTGTACGAATAAATAATCCTCAATCCCTATAATATTTTTCGTAGTTAGAGCGTGTGGTGATACCAACAGGACCCTCGTAAATACCTCCAATGTTGCCCATATCCTCCACAAGAATTTCCAGCGTGTTTAAACCTTTTCGCTTCAAAGCCTTAACAGGGATATCATAAACCCGAGTGCGTGAATACGACTCACTGTCTCCATAGGGACGATGATCGTTTGTGCTTCCGATCAGTTGGCCGTTGAGGTAAACTTTATCAAAATCATCAATCTTGCCAAGGAGCAGCACTAAGCCTTCAGAAGTAAGATTATCAGGAAAAGCAAATGTACGTTTGTACCATGCGAAACCATCGTATTTCGGGAACCCCTGATATTCCCAGGGGCCCGGTACTAAAATGTTAACCCATTCGCCTACTTCTTTTATAGGTTTACCAAACCAACTTGTGCCGAATGACCACACGCCTTGAAGATCTACCAGCAGGTGACTGTTCTTAACACGATAGATCCCCAAATCTCCTTCAATAATACCGCCTCCGTGAATTACATCATATACCCGGATGGCAATTGTGTTTTCTCCGTCATAGTTTATGATATCAGCAGGAATAACATACGTTCTTTCCCGGTTGTATGCAGTTTTGAATTTGGGGGGCATCGATCCGGAAATACCAATAAGTTGCCCATTCAAATAAACCACGTCTGAGTCATCGATAAACCCAAGACCCAGATAATAGCTTCCCTTTCTATCTAATTTTCTACCGTCAAATTTTTTTCGATACCAGGCAAACCCATCGTAGCCATTAAAACCTTCTTCCTCCCAAGGTGAGGGAGCGTAAATAGATTCCCAGTTTGCATCATCAAAGTTTGTGGAAGCCCAGGATGCCTTATCACCGATATTAAACTTCCAACTGCCATTAAGATTGATTACCTGCGACAAGGCAGGACAGGAAATGAAAAAGAGGAATAAGAATAGAAATTTATTAGGCCTCAAGTGTTTCTTTTTTATAAAAATACACAATGTTTAAAAAAAAGATGAGTGGTTGTTAAACCACCCACCTTAAACAACAAACAAACCCTATTTGTTTGCAGCCACCAATGTATTGTAGGTGGTTTTCTCTAAGATCGGTACATACGACTTTCGATCTTTTGACTCCGTCATTTTATAGGTTACCACAAGGCTGGGAGAACTGACTTCTATCCAGAAATTTCTCGAGGTGATGTTTCGTACATCATATTTTTTTGAGAAGCCATTTTGAAAAGCATTGGCTTTTATTTTATCACTAGTAAGGACCCCCTCTTCGGTAAGGAACTTTACTTCTACCGCCTGATCGGTATCGTAGGCGTACAAAACTTTTAATACTCCCTTCTTATCTGTGGGAAGAATTTTTACTGAGGGTTCTCCAGTTTGCTGCGCATTGGCGCCAAAAAAGGATACACTGAAAAGTGCTACTACACTTGCGATGATGATTGTTCTTGTTTTCATACTGTTATTTGTTTTAATTTTTGTTGCTTGATTCATATGTCAAATAACGGGTCGACCAAGGCGGAAGATGTCACCAAACAGTAAACGTTTGTAACATGTTGTAACAAGAGAAAAAGATAAACGAAGTGGGCTTAGAGAACCAGCTTATATCCTGAGCCATGAACGGTAAGGATAATTTTTGGTTGGTTGGGATTGGCTTCTATTTTTTGGCGAAGGCGAACGATGAAATTATCAACCGTTCGCGTTGTGATTTGTTCCTCATATCCCCACACGTTTTCCAATAAGTCATAGCGACTCACGGTTTGGTTTTTGTTTTTATGCAGGTGTAACAGTATGGCAAATTCCTTTTGAGAAAGTTTCACCTCTTTGTCCTCTTCATGTGCATCGTAAACACTGAAGTCGAGACGAAGCCTGCCGATGGTAACTTTCGTTTCTTCCTTGTCGCTTCCTGTTTTTTGACTTCTGCGCAAGATGGCCTTAATGCGGGCCAGTAATTCTCTTACGCTAAAGGGTTTTGTGATGTAGTCGTCCGCTCCGAGTTCAAGGCCTACTACTTTGTCAATTTCTTCACCTTTTGCTGTCAATAGAATTATGGGTGTTCGAATACCTGCAGCCCGAGCTGATTTACAGACATCAAAACCAGAGAGTTTCGGCAACATGACATCCAGTAGGACAAGATCATAATTTCCAGCTTTCAATTTATCCAATCCCACCTGCCCGTCATCGGCAACCTCAACCCGATAACTTTCCAGTTCCAAGTTGTCCTTCAGTCCCAATTGCATGGCGGGCTCATCTTCAATAATCAATATGCTGACCATTTGGGTTTAGTTTGATGCCAACGGAAAATACAAGGTAAATAAAGATCCATTTCCTGAGGAACTTGACACGGTTATCTTTCCCTGCTGCGCTTCCATGAGTTGTTTGACTAATGATAACCCTAATCCTGTTCCTTTGCTTTTAGCCAGATCTCCACTTGAAACGCGGTAAAATTTATCGAAAATATGTTTTTGATCCATTGAGCTGATTCCTATGCCGTGGTCTTTTACGGCTACACAGCCATAACTGTTTTCTATTCCGATAGCTATTTCAATTCGCTTTTTGTCCCCGCTGTACTTAATGGCATTGTCGATCAGGTTAATGATGATTTCAATGAAAGCTTCTTTATCGGCTTTCACATAAAGTTCATGTGTTTCTTCGAATGAATAATCGAATCCTTTATTTTTTAAATGGAAGTCATAGGTGGTGAGTACTTCTTGGATGGACTTATTGAGACCAATGGACTCCATGTTCAATACTTTCTTGTTGGCTTCCGTCTGGCTAAAGTTTAGAATTTTATTGACGATACCTGAAAGGCGATGTGTTTCTTTACTAATAATGCCGTAATACTCCTGTTTCTTTTCCTCTGATTTAACGCGCCCCATCTCTAGTGTTTCGGCAAACATACTGATCAAGGCGAGAGGTGTGCGTATCTCATGCGATACATTAGAGACGAAATCTGCCTTGTTTTGAGCTAGCTGGACTTCTTTTTTAACATTGCGAAAAACTAAAACAACCGCAATGATTAAGATAACATCGAGGGATATCAGCAAAAGTAAATTAGTGTTGGTTCTTTCATCAATCACCTTTTGCAAAGAAGAACCACGGGTGCGGATGCCAAGTTTATAGTCAGCGAATTGCCAAAAATCTTTGGTGAGTGCTTCCGATGGGTTTAGGCTATCCAATGGCATTGTGGAATATAAAGGAGCGGTTTGTGATTTGGCAAAAACGGATAGAATAAACTGGTCTCTTGCAATCACCTGAAGCCGGGGCCCCACCAGATCCTGAACAAATAATTCCGGATCTACCATAAAACCAACGATGCGAAAAGCTTTAAATTTATTTTCTGTGATGAAGATCAGACATTGAAGATCTTCACTTTCTTCCCATGCATAGGTAAGCCGGACTATTTTTTGGAAACCATTCTTCTTATAAGAAATCAATTGTTGAATCAACTCTGTGTCCTTTGGCAAAGCCTTTTCAATTTTGGTACGAAGCAAGTTAGGCGTAGAATCCTGTGTTGAAAGATATTTTAAGGCAGGTTTACCATCAACACTGTCACAGATAAAGACAGAATAAAGGGAAGAGTTATAATTAAGGAGTTTATTGAGTTCAGCTGAAATGGTATCTTTTTGAGCGGTTTCATCAAGCCCATTCTCAATTTTAAAAATCCAATTATTCAGAATGTCATCGGAGTATTGATTCACGGAAAACAAAATGGCTTCTAGCTGTTTTGTGTAAATTTCCTGAATCATCTTCTCGTCCTTATTCAAGGAAGAGATTTCATAAACAGAAAAGAAAAGAGCAGGCAAGAGAAATACCAACGCCAAGAGAAGACCAATTTTACGAGTTGATCTCATCCAATAATGAATTTGAGACTTTGGTTTTCTTTTTCTTTTAGGCTAATGGAGGTCGACTGAAGAAGCTGATGGCTAAAGATGTAGAACCTTTTCATCAAATACAAATGCATCTCCTCCCGCATAAAGCTTTACAATTTTGTCCTTTTCAAGAACCAAGTTAATATAAATTTTACTTGGAGAAGGCTCCTTCATGTATTCCCCTTGCTTGATGATTAACGTGGACTCTCGAGTAAAGTTATGATCAAACAGATAGCAAGCCAGAGGACCGGCTGCCATTCCAGTGGCTGATTCTTCGTCAATTCCATACAACGGTGCAAACATTCTAGCGGAAGCAACAAAACCTTGTTCCATTGATTTTGCGAAAGCGTAATACCCAATCAATCCATTTTTCTCTGAATAAATTCTAATGCTTTCATGATTGGGTTTTAAGTTTTGAAGAATCGAAGAATCCTTGAGTGGGATGATAAGAAATGAATTACCAGTATTAACAATAGAGGGTGAATGATTCTCCATTAGATCGGTGACTTTAACATTGAGTGACTGTAAAATTTCCGATAGTTCATGGTCAATGTTCATATAGGTAGGCGAGGTCTGCTCCATATAGGCCATGCCATTGTTAAAATAAATATCCCGGTTCCCATCGATGGTCTCCTTAGAGGATTTGTCTTCTTTGATGAGCCCATTTTGTTTCAGGTACGTGAAAGCCGCTATTGTGGCGTGCCCACAGTGCGCGATTTGGCGAGTAGGAGTGAAGAAGTCAAGTTTGAAATCTGCACTTTTAGAAGAAGATACAAACGCAACTTCAGAAAGTCCAACCTGGGCTGCTATGAGCTGCTTTTCATTGATGCTTATGTCATTTGCATTTAATACAACACCGGCTGGATTGCCGCCAGTACCATTGATACTAAAGGCACGAACTATTTTTGCTATTATTTCTTTCATACTTCTGTTTTAGTTTCCCATAATTTATAATACGCAAATGCAGTATCAATAATTCATTTAATTTATGAATTTGTTTATTTGTGAGATACTCATAAATTAGAAAGTAATGGACTCTAAAATCAATAAACTCATCAACCATGGAGGTAAGTTTGAAGTTGCTCATCCTAATATTATAGTAAAAGGATTGACTAACAATTTGGATGCTTGGTAAAGCTGGAGCATTTTTGCCTGCCAACGCTCTTTCCCCAATGGAAAAAATACCCTTAACAGACCGCAAGTTTGTTCCGACATTCATCTTTGTAACGAGTCTATTCATGCTTTGGGGCATTGCTATTTCCATGGGCGATGTGCTTAATCGTCATTTTCAAAAAGTTTTGGGGGTATCGCTGGGTGAATCCGGCTTAGTGCAGTTTTCTATTTTTGGTGCCTATGCAGTAATGGGTATTCCTGCCGGATTATTCATGAGAAAATACGGTTATAAAAACGGAGTCCTATTGGGACTATGTTTGTATGCGTTCGGCTCATTCCTTTTTATTCCCGCAGCTGGTGCAGAATCGTTTGGATTTTTTAGAATTGCATTGTTCATCTTAGCATGCGGACTGGCTACGTTGGAGGCCGTTGCCCATCCCTTCACGGCTGCTCTGGGCGATGAAAGAAAATCTGAGCAGCGATTAAACTTCTCTCAAACGTTCAATGCGGTTGGTACGATTATCGGCCCTATTCTTGGTGGCGTATTTATCTTAGGCGATGTGCTTAGTGGAAACACCCAGGCTGATCTATTCTCCGTAAAGATGCTCTACTCGGCTATTGGAGCTACTGTTTTCATCATTGCACTTGCGTTCTGGTTTATTAAAGTGCCGCCTCTTCAAGAGGCCAGAAATGCAACAGGTACTCAGCGAACATATAAAGAACTTTTTCAGTACAAACATTTTAAATGGGCCGTGGTAGCACAATTTTTTAATGTAGCTACGCAAGGTGGCACGTGGGCTTTTTTCATCAATTATGCAATCATTTATATGCCGGGTATGACTGATCAGCATGCTTCTTATTATTTTTCCTTAAGCATGGTAATGATGCTTTTGGGAAGAGTAATTGGCACCTATCTCATGAACTATATTGCGCCTAACAAATTGCTCGCACTATTTTGCCTGGGAAGTATTGCCATGTGCCTGGTTATTTCACAACATCTTGGCTGGTTATCCTTTGTTTGTTTGATTGGCTTACAGTTTACTTTTTCAATTATGTTTCCTACTATTTTTGGGTTGGGAATGAAAAACCTGAACGATCTACGCGAAAAGGCTTCCTCTTTTATTGTGATGGGCGTAGTGGGTGGTGCTGTCTTCCCGCCCATCATGGGATATGTAGCCGACAAAGCCAGTGTAGCCACAGCTTACCTGCTGCCTATCATTTGCTACTTTATGATTTTTCTGTTTGCCATTAAATTCTATAAACCGGAAGAATCCAAACTTTAGTATGGCTATCCCAGTCAGGAGTTGGAAGCTTTTATCGAGCGCCTGCAAGAATATGGCGAAACTACCACCTCGCTGATTCTCTCTGAGAGTAAAGATGCCAAGGTGCTTAAGAAATTGATTAGTCGCTAAAAATTGCGCTTCATAAAGTATAGTGAATCATTTGTGGCTACGTACTAGCCAGAGGATAATCTATCCAACCACGCCTCATACCAATCCAGAAAGGTGAGCTGCCGAGCAAACACGGGCATCTGCAAATCCTGATCAATGTTTACAACGCGGCCTTTGTCTGGCCCATGCAGCGATAGCATGGTTTGAAAATTGCAGCCTTGTGTGCCGATAGGCAACAACCCCCGAAAGAGTTCATCATACTTTCTGTCCAATTCTGCACTGTCACCAATTTGATCGTCTTGAAATTGTGCTGTGTGTTCTTTCCAAGCGGTATCCGTAAGCTGGCTGGTGACGATGCCGGGCAATTCAAGAAGGCCGTTGCAGCCCACCATAAAATGGAATTCGCCCAAGGCATAAATACCATAGTACGGCCCCGCTCCGCCATAATAACCAGGCCCGCCATTCCCAATGGTGGTGATAAAGGCCATGTATTCTTCGGGTAGTTTAATATGATGAGCATTTTCAAATTGTATCATCTGTTGCTCTGAGGCGGGAGCGTGAAACGCGTAGCGATGCTCTCGAGCTCCAAACACCTTCAAGTCTGGATCGTTTGCTTTGGCAAGCTCCAGCTTTTGTTTGATACGTTTCAGTTGAGTGGCAGTCATCTAAAGTACATCCAATCTGCTCCGCCAAAATTCTTATCGTAGTTCTCTTTGCTGTCAACCGTTACAGAAGAGGAGTTAATTAGTAAGTCAAGCGTAATCAGGTTAAGCGAGTCAAACGGTTTGAGCAGTTGAATAAGCTCATTTAATATTTTATCCGTAGTTCCGTTTCCGTCCGATTCAATTCTTTGCTGTTCGGTGAAATAGAAAATAATAAAACGTTTCTCGGCATATCGTACGTTCCAAAGCAAATCAGGATATCGGGTTGGTAAGACTTCGTGTCCCTTACCCAGCAGAAGCACAGAACCTTGCAGAGCATGTTGTTCGAGAGATTCAAAACCAAACATGGCCTCAGGGAGTTTTTTCTGTTTCAGCCTCAGAATATGGCCATGCAAAGCAAGAGTGGCTCTATTTTCTTCCTTGAATATCACTTCAAAGAATCGGGCAGTGATGGCATCAGTATGGCCCCAAAGTTTTACGGGCATTGCTTCGAAAACAATAACGATACTTTGCGAGTAGAAAGACCCAATTGTTTCAAACGCAACGTTGATTGGGTTTACCTGATGTGTATTATGCAGCCAACCAAAAACATCGGCTAAAGCTGGTGGCAGTTGGTATTCGCCTTTAAAGATAGCGACAGTTTGCTTCAAAAAATTGCTGCTCATCATTCTTGCCCAAATTACGAAGAAGTATGCTCTTATGTGGTGGCTCGTGCCCATCAGCTGTGGTTCGTAGCCTCACTGAAATCAGAGAGCCGCCTACTCACTGCGCAAAGAGTGTGAAGGATTATTTCTTGCCGCTCTCAGCGCTTGTGTGCTAACAATCAATATTGCCAACACAAGTGCCACCATTCCCGCCAGCGGAAGTATCCACCAAGCGATAGCAATACGGTAAGGATAGCGCTCCAGGAAATTGTTCATAGCCCACCAGGCCAGCGGAGCAGAAATTACAAAAGAGAGTATTACTAATCGTGAGAAATCCTTCGTGATTAGCAGTACCAGGTTGCTTACCGTGGCACCCATTACTTTGCGGATGCCAATCTCCTTCGTTCGTTGTTCTGTCGTGAATGCGGCCAACCCAAAAAGTCCGAGACAGGTAATGAAGATGGCGAGGAAGGCAAAGAGCATAGCAAGCCGACTGATCAAACTAATGGTGGAAAACTTCTTTTCAAATGCAACATCGGCAAAGCGGTATTCAAATGGGTAGGAAGGGCCAATCTTTTTGAATATTGTTTCAACCTTTGCCACAGTAGCGGGCAAATCGTTAGTGGCTTCGAGACGCACGGCAATGGTACTGCTCCAGGCGGGGTCATAAATCATCACCAACGGATCAATAGGTCGATAGGGCGAGCCCATCACCACGTCTTCCATCACACCTACAATGGTCAATTCGGTTCCATGCATTTTCATTTTGGTCCCCAGCGGACTGGTAAGTCCCATTTGATTTAAAGCTGTTTTATTAATAACCGCTGCCGCAGAATCACTTTTGAAGTCACGGGAGAAATCCCTTCCTTCTATCATCTTGATGCCCATGGTTTGGGTATAATCGTATTCTGTAGCAATGGTAGTAAATTCAACCGGTGGGCCTTCTGGCATTCCTTCCCACTCCACTTCATTGGTAGCGAAGATGGCGGTAATGGGACTGTTAGACTTCGCCACCGATTTCACCACACCTGTACCTGTTAATTCCTGTCGTAGCGTTTCAAAATTTCTCTCGATATCAGAGGTGGTCCAGATCAGCATCAGGTTTTCCCGATCATATCCCATCTCACGGTTTTTTACATGTTGTATTTGTTGGTAAATGACGATAGTGCCAATGATAAGCAGGATTGAAAATC
Source organism: Bacteroidia bacterium (assembly GCA_031401775.1). Classification (GTDB taxonomy): domain Bacteria; phylum Bacteroidota; class Bacteroidia; order Cytophagales; family Cyclobacteriaceae; genus ELB16-189. The sequence goes on from JANNRV010000039.1 coordinate 31,429, forward strand.
CAAATTGCAGGGTCACTAATACTTTACGAGGAGTACTTGCCCCTTTCCCAACCTGCACTTTTCCTTTTAGGACTTTGACCGGCTGGAAAGCAGAAAGATAAAAAGCAGGATAGCTGCCAGCTACAATCCCCGTAAGCAGCACTAATCCAAGAGCGCTTATCCATATCCATATATTGTTATAATCAATGAATAATTTTTTATCGACCATCGTGTTATAGAAAGGAAGCAACACTTCTACCATGACCAACCCAACCAAAAATGCAATGAAGGTGATTAATATTGATTCGCCCAGGAATTGAAAAATCAATTCCTTTCTTCTTGAACCTACGCTTTTTCGGATGCCTACTTCTCGCGCACGGCTCTCTGATCGGGCGGTAGCCAGATTCATGAAATTGATGCACGCGATGATAAGCACAAATACAGCAATGAGAGTAAATAATTGAACGTATTCAATCATGCCACCCGAAGTCTTTCCATTCTCAAAATTGGTATAGAGTCGCCACTGATCCATAGGGTGAAGAAACAGCTCCTCTGTGAGTGCCTCTTTTTTATTTTCTTTCACAAGGTCTTTGATACTCTTATTGGCATCGGCCAACAAACTGTTTGGTTGCAGCTCTACATACATCTGAAACGTATTATTGGCCCAATTGTCTTTTGCATTGCGAACCCATGATTGAGTTGCTTCATAGAATGCAAATGGCAGGAGGATGTCAAATTGGAAAGTGGACTGTTCTGGTATGTCTTTAATAATTCCAGTTACCTTTTGCTCACGGTCATTATCAATTTTTACCAGTTTATTAATCGGATCCTGATCGCCAAACAGCGCCTTTGCTGTAGATTCCGTCAAAACAATTGAAGTAGGATCGGCCAACGCTGTTTCAGGATTACCCTTGAGCAAATCAAAACTGAACATTTTTAGAAAATCCTCTGTTACCGAGAGGCTCATCTTATTAAAGCGGTTTTCACCCACTGTAAACAGATTACCTTCTCCCCAATTGGTCATGACAATATGCTTAACCTGGCTTGAATTATTTTTGATGGCTTCCTTTGCCGGATAGGGCAGCGCATTATCTGTCACAATTCCATTGGCTAGTTCCTGACTTAGATAAACCTGATACAATTGATCATAATTTTTGTGAAAGCGATTGAAGGATAATTCATCAGTTACCCATAAGAGGATAAGGACAGCTGAGGCAATTCCCACGGAAAGTCCGCTTATGTTAATGAAGGAATAAAAAGAGTTCTTAGTCAGATTGCGAAAAGCGATGGTAAAGTAATTCTTAAGCATAGGATGGGTATTTCATTTTCAACAACTTCAAGGATGAATAGTTGAAAGATTAAGTTTTATTTTGAAACCGGAATTCAACTATTCAATTCCGGTGCCATGGTTAATATTTGATTTCAATGCGGATTTGGACCTTTGTGAAAGCAGACTCTTTCAAATTCGAACTATACTGTTCGCTGGCGGGCAATATGATAAGCTTAATTAAAGCTTCAGATACATGATATAGGCATTGGTCATGCCCAGGGTTTGATGATTAAAAGCTTCCGGAATTTCTCCTATGATTTTAAATCCAAGCGATTGCCAGAGGCGAACTGCTCTTTCATTGCTTTTTACTACGATGTTAAACTGCATAGCTTTGTACCCAAGTCGTTTTGCTTCCTCCAAAGAAAATTGTCCCATGGCTTTTCCGATTCCTTTTCCAGAAGCTAGTGGAGAAGTCATATAACCTGCATTGGCAATATGTGATCCAAGGCCGGGTTGATTGTCTTTGATGAAGAAGGAGCCCACGATCGTGTTATCAAGGATAGCGACATAGGTGTGTTTTTCAGGTTCCATCCAATACGTCATCATTTTTTCTTTTGATGTGTTTGGATTGAAGGCAAAGGAATCGCCTTTGGAAATTACTTCCTTCAAACTTTTCCAAAGTTCTTCCTTATCTGCCTCGCTTGCTTTTCGGATGGTTAACATAGATGATTAAGATAAGCTAAAATAGATGAAGTCAGCCGATAAATGCAAACTAACCGCTATTAAGGAAATCGAGAGTAAAACTTAGGTTGTTTTTCTGTTATAAAAAATACGCCATTGAAGGGCCCAGGTTTTTCCGCCATCCTTGGTAAGTTCCCAGTCCCACAGGAGTGAATCATGCTTGATGTTGTAAAAGACCATGCGCTGAATAATTTTATTGCCGTTCACTTCTTTTTCTTTTGTTTTGAATATTCTTTTTTCTCCCTCAATAGCGCCCTCGAAATCATAATAAGAACCACCGTTATCTGCCCAAGCCTGATGCCAGGTTTTTTGCCTGGTATTGTACACAGAGATGCTTGTTCCTTTAAACCCTTTTGGGTCACGAAAATTCTCTTGGATCACTTTGCCATCTAATGTTTTTTCTATTTTGTTGGTACCGGACGATTTGCTACCGTCCGCATTTGTCCATTCCAGGTTCCATTCACCAACCCAAAAATCAAAGAGCGTAGAATCTGCAAGGATTTTTGATTGCGCATTGGTTGAAAGTGCGAAGAGAAGAAGAATAAGTGAAAGATTATTTTTCATAACTGGATCGTTCAAAGCTCAAGTAAGTTCAAATTTAACACTAAAGTGATGCAGAGTAATCCTCCAACTTGGTTGATTTTACTGACTTCCAGGTTGTTATTTTTAATTTGGGCTTAGAAATAAACCGACAACTTTCAATCTTTCAACCATGCTTTTGATCACTCCATGCAGTTGATAGTGTGGGTTTTAACTGAGTTTGAATTCAACGAGCGAATGACTCATTTTTATTCAGGAAAAATGTGGATATTGTTTGCTGAGCATTTTTCTTTATGTGGCGATTTCTAAAATGGTTTGGGTTTTTTGTTTTAGTAATTATCTTCCTCCTGGCACTTGGATTAGGCCTGGCTTATTTCTACAAAAAAGAAATTTTAGTAGCTGTAAACAAAGAGCTTAGCAAAAGCATCAATGGAGAGATTAGTATTGGAGATATCGATTTCGGTATCCGGGAATTTCCTAACGTTTCCATTACCCTAAGAACTATTTACCTGCGCGGTCCTCAATATGCGCGTTACCATAAAGACTTTCTTAATGCTGAAAAGGTTTTTATTGACCTCCACCTCAGGCCACTCCTGCACAAGGAGATAGCGATTCGTTCTATTCGTGTGATTACAGGCAACTTTTTTATTTTCCGAACAAAGTCGGGATATACAAACTTGGATGTCTTTAAATCTTATATGTCAAAAGACGCTGTAAAAACAAACAGCCCGATTCTCCTCTCATTTGATCATTTTCGGTTGAAGGATGTGAAGTTTCTCTACTATGATTCGCTGAAGAAGAAATCCATTGATTTGATTTTTTTAGATGTCACCAATCAAATTTCCAAGACAGACACGTCCAATTTATTTGCACTTAGCGGACAAATGAATTTTGGAGGCCTAATGCTCAATTCGAAAAAGGGAATCTATTTGAAGAGCAAGCAGGCAGAAGTAACTTTTAACCTCGAACATAACTCGGCAAGGCAAAAACTCATTATCCATCCCTCCGTGATGAAATTCAAAAAATCGAGTGTGGATTTATCGGGCTATTTTTCTTTTGCTGCTCCTGGAAATTTTGTTCTTAACGTGGATTCTAAAAAACTCAATTATTATGAAGGACTTTCTCTATTAACAAAATCTATCCAAAGTCGTCTGGAGAAATATAAGGTTGAGAAACCCGTTAACATTCGGACCACGATTGCGGGTAGTCTGGTTCCGGGTTCAAAGCCTGATGTGGATATCAAGTTCAGCTTTGTCAATAGTAAGGTCGCGGTTGCGAAAATAACAGCGCAAAGGGTAACGCTCAGGGGTTCGTTTACTAATCATTTGGATAGCACATTGACCAATGATGACCATAATTCAATGTTAACCTTGGATAATCTTAAAGGAGTCATAAATGGATTGCCCACTCAACTGACTGTTACCGTCAGAGATTTTGGTGACCCTTTTATTGAATTGAAATCCAGTATTAACCTTGATCTCCGTTATTTCAATAGGGAAATTGATGTCTCGCAAATAAAGTTTTCCAAGGGGATATTCACTTCTCAACTTGAGTATGTCGGAAGGTTGAATGAATATCTTGATCAAAGAAGGATAAAGTATGAAGGTAAGTTAAAAGGAGCGGCATCTATTAAGCAAGCTTCTTTTCAACTGGGACCGAGAAAATTGAATGTTGAAAAATTTAACATGTCAGTTCGGTTTGATCAGAATCAGTTGACGATTGATAATGTTTCTTTGCTCCTGAACAAGAACCCATTGGTTGTAAAAGGAGAGATTTTGGGGTTTGTGCCCTTCTTCTTTCAACCCGCTAAGAAGGGAAATATTAAGCTTGATCTTTATTCAAAACGTTTTGACTTCACTTCCCTGCTAGCCGGTAAATCAAAGGGTAAGCCAACGGATAAGCAACTGGCCGCCAAGCGCAAGGCTGTTTCTGATATGGTGGACGAATTGTATAAAAAAATAGAGTTTGACCTTGCCGTACAAATTGATGAAGTGATATATCAAAAATTTAATGGGTCCGTGCTGAAAGGCAATGTTATCCTGACCAACAAAAAGCTACAAGCAAAAAACCTTTCGATGAAATTAGCCGGAGGAAGCATCAATTTTTCAATGGGACTGGAAAGCTTAAACAAACCCGTTACACCCTTATCTGTGGAAGGCACGATCGCCAATGCAGAAATAAAAAATATCCTTTATGCCTTTGGGAATTTCCAGCAGCAGACCATTACAGACAAAAACCTGAGTGGAAAAATTTATATGAAGTTGAAGTTCACAGCCAATATAAATGACGACTTTGAAATTTTAACATCAGGCAGAAGAGGAAGTATTGACCTGTCTATAAAGAACGGCAACCTAGTGAATTTTGAACCCCTTGAGAACATGAGCAACTTTCTCTTTAGGAAACGTGATTTCAGCGATGTGAAATTTGGAGAGATCAAATCTCGGTTTACGTTGAGAGGAACTGAAATTTATTTTAAAAAAGTGGAAATTGAATCCAGCGTACTTCGATTATTTATGGAAGGTCAGTATAGTCTGGCAAACAATACAAACCTGAGTGTACAGGTGCCCATAAGCAATTTGAAGAAAAGAGATAAAAATTATAAACCTCAAAATGTAGGTGTTGATGCCAAACTGGGGCCGAGTATTTTTCTGCATGTATACAATGATGATATTGGAAAAACAATAATTGCCTATGATCCTTTTAAGAGGCATGTAAAAAGTAAAAAATAGACAAATAAGGAATCCGCAATTTCACCTTGAAATTAGTAGATTCTTTACTAGGTTCAGAGTGACGTTGAGATTTTTTGCGATACCTTTATTTTGTTGTCTTCACACTTTTAAGTGATTGAGCCAGCTTCACCGCTTCATAGGCGTTGACAAGACCTCCTGTATTACTTAGTTGATCAAATTTAACATTCCCTTTCCCACCTGGCCGTTGTACCTCAAGCCCATCAAATTTACGTGTTGATTTTCGGAGAATGTCTTTTATCTGTAGGGCAGTAAATTCCGGAAAATAGGACATGAGCAGAGCAGCTACTCCTGCTGTGCAGGGACTGGCCATACTGGTGCCTTGCAAATCCTGATACGTATTATTGGGTGTTGTAGAATAGATTTCAACTCCGGGAGCAAAAAGATCAACCGTCTTCTTTCCATAATTTGAAAAGCTGCCTACAAAATTTTCAGCTGTGCCCCAGGCAGAGGCGCCAATCTCTATCCAGTTTTTTGCTTCTTTGCCATCAAGATAATAACGTGAGGGATAATTTTTTTCAATATCAATATCATCGCCATCATTCCCTGCGGCATGAATGAGGAGTACATTCTTTTGTTCCGCATATTTCACGGCCTTGTCAACCGCTTCCTTTTGGGGTGAATAAGATTTCCCGAAACTCATGTTGATAATTTTTGCACCATTGTTTACGGCATAAAGAATAGCGTTGGCAACATCTTTGTCACGTTCATCGCCATTTGGCACGGTGCGAACAGACATGATTTTGACATTGTCCGCTATCCCTTTTATACCCAATTCGTTTTTGCGGTCGGCAGCAATAATTCCAGCCACGTGTGTTCCGTGCAATGGATCCGGCCCTTCCACATCATTGTTGCCATAATTTCTTTCATTGACATTACTATAATTATCTCCAATAACTTTGCGAGAGTCAAAATCTTCATTGTAGGCATACTCAAGAATTGGGCGATAATGGTCGACTCCTGATTTAGAATAAGTTACATTTTCATTCAATTCGGCCAGAAAACTTTCGACAGTTTCATCGGGTCCTAATTTCTTAAGCACATTCGTTACAAGACCTTTGGCAAAAAGCAAGGAAGGCTCCTCGGTTTGTAATTGTTCAACTACTTCCAAGGTCAAGGGATCTTTTTTAGTAATAAGTTTTAGGGTGTCTATACTATGAGAAATATTGGTGACCAAATTTTTATACAATTCATATTGTTGTGTGAATAACTCGAACTGACGGGCATCTTTAGCCTTTCGTTTTTCAAACTGATCTTTTATTTTAAGGAATTGGGCGTATTCAGCCTTTTGTTTTTTAGCTACCTTATTTTCATTAACTCCTTCGAATTTTTTCTTTAACCGGGTGTATTCCCTGGTAATTTCCAGATTGTCGTTATTGACATTTCCATCTTTGCCTCCGATAAAATTCCAGCCATGGATATCATCTACATAACCATTCTTATCGTCATCAATTTCATTATTTGGCACTTCATCTTCATTGACCCAAATGACACTTTTCAGGTCTTCGTGGTCAATATCAATACCAGAGTCAATGACGGCCACAACAACCGATCGGGAAGGCTGATCTTTTAGTAACGTGGCATAGGTTTTTTCCACGCTTATTCCCTGCAGGCTGTCTTGTCCGGGGTCGAGCAGAAACCAGTCTTTTGCAAGGCTAGCGGTTTGCTGACTGTAAACAGGATGTGTAATGACAAAAATTATTACACACAGAACATGAACCACATCTATTTTACGCATAACAGTAATTTTTTACAATATAGGCTTGAAAGGTGATTTTAGAAGGTTTTTTGGTGTAAACGGAGATTTTTTACATAAGGTTAGGTAGCTGGAATAATGCAATGTTGCGAAGAATATTACTTCCGTACCCTGCATTCGTATTATGCAGAACATTTGTTTCAATTCTAAGCCATATTTACACAACACTAAACGCAAAGCACCATGTACCACTTCTGCTTATTATCGGTAATGCTTTTTTACGCTCTCTTCTTCTACTTCACTATGAATGTAAACCATCGTGACGAAAAGCGGCACAGAGAGAGTAAACTTTTTGCATAAGTGCTACTCTTTAGTCTCCTTGAGATGAACTTCCTCTTGACAGGAAAGTATAAATTGCATTAAATCTTTTCCGTAAATCAAACATTGATTGCGGGCTGTTGGCAAACTCTCAAAACCTTCTTACTTTTGCAGCCCTCACTTGAATTTTTTCAAGTTTATGCCCAGGTGGCGAAATTGGTAGACGCACTACTTTGAGGTGGTAGCGCCCGTAAGGGTGTGCTGGTTCGAGTCCAGTTCTGGGCACCATCAGTGATCTTCTCCGCCAGGAGAAGGTTTGGTGAGGGGTGAATAAGTTGTAATGCCGAAGTGGTGAAATTGGTAGACACGCACGTTTCAGGGGCGTGTGCCGCAAGGTATGCGGGTTCGAGTCCCGCCTTCGGCACGAAGCCACTCTTTAAGGAGTGGCTTTCTTTAGTTTAGGTACTTTTTGCTGAAGGTATTTGATTACTTTATCATACTCGGTGAATTCTCTGTGGCCCATATTGAGCTTTTGACCGTCCTTGAATTTTATTTCCAATTCTTTGTAGGTAGAATTTTTTCCCGTTTTCACAACATTTTCTGTCCAATGCTCAATTTGCTCTATTGAATACTTAAATGATTTGTGCAGCACAGGGAATCGCATTTCGATTTGGTTGTTTCCAATGAAAAGGATCTTGTACCGAATGAAGATTTTGTAACCTACAAACAACGCAACGGGTAGAAGCAAAACAATAATTAAATAAGTATACCAGGCAGGTTGTGGATCTCGCACTACAATCCACACATTCATTCCCAATACAATGAAGGTAAGGGTAAGAAACAAAATGAAGGAAGTGATCGTGCCCCGTTGAGGTTTTGAAATAATCATTGTGTTATCGTGATTTGAATTTTAAGAGCCGAAGATGGGACTTGAACCCACGACCTACGGTTTACGAAACCGTTGCTCTACCAGCTGAGCTACTTCGGCAAAGCCATTGGTTTCAAAGTTATTGGTAAAAAGCATAACTTGAAACCAGATTATGCTCTCCAAGAAATGTAAGTACGCTATTCATGCACTGGTTTATCTGGCCGAGCGCTATCAGCAAGGTCCAGTGCACATCCAGGAAATTGCTGACAAACAGCATATCCCCAAAAAATTTCTTGAGGCTATTCTTTTGGAACTGCGCAATGCAAATATACTCCATAGCAAGAAAGGAAAGGGAGGTGGATACTACCTCTACAAAAAACCGGGCGATGTTAATTTGATTGAAATCATCCGACTGATGGATGGGGCCATTGCTATGCTTCCTTGCGTTTCTCTTAACTATTATGAACCCTGCGAAGAGTGCAGGGATGAAAAGACCTGCGGCATTCGTGATGCCTTTATCGGGGTTCGGGATGAAACCCTGAGGATTCTCTCAGAAAGTACGCTTGAGCAGATTCTGCAACGGAAAGCCAAGGTTAAAAAATAGAGACCTATTCCTTGTTTCCATAAATCGGCTTTTATTACCCAATAACGATTAAATTTGCCCAAAATTAAGCTTCATGAAGAGTGTTGAGCCTTTGCATAAGGAAAAGCCGGTGAATGATTTACCGATAATGAAAGAAGATGAAGGGATTGTGCTCTTCTACCCGAATGTTCCTAAAAAAGCGATCGCAGCAGTAACCGAAGTATTGCAATCTCGATGGATAGGGCAGGGGCCAAAAGTAGCTCAGTTTGAAAAAGAATTTACCGAGCGTTTTGCAGGACAAGGAAGTTCGCTGGCCGTAGGTTCAGGAACAGATGCCCTTCACCTGGCGTATATATTGTCTGGTTTGAAGGAAGGAGATGAAGTGATCACTCCTGTTTTCACCTGCACTGCCACCAGCATTCCTTTTTTATACATGGGGGTGAAAATTCGCTTTGCAGATGTTGATCCCGAAACACTCAATATCAATGTAAAGCATGTACGCGAATTGATTAATGAGAAAACCAAGGCCATAGTCTGCGTACACTATGGAGGCTTGCCTTGTGATATGGATGATCTATTGGCTATTGCTAAGGAGTATAACATTCCAGTGGTTGAAGATGCTGCCCATGCCCTTGGCGCAACGTATAAAGGCAAAAAGATTGGTGAGATTTCTGACTTCACCATGTTTTCGTTCCAGGCAATAAAACATATTACCACCGGTGACGGTGGAATGTTGGTTGTCAAAGATCCATCGTTGGTAGCTCAGGCGGAAAGAATTCGTTGGTTTGGCATTGACCGCTCTAATAAACAAAAGGGAACCTGGGAAAACGATATCTGGGAAGTAGGTTACAAATATCAGATGACTGACATCGGTGCAGCGATGGGCTTAGCTGCGCTTGATGAGTTTGATGAAACGTTAGACTACCGCCAAAAATTATTCGAAGCTTATAAGAGAGGATTAAACGGTGCAGCGGGCATCACATTGATTGGTGCCAGGCACACAGACAGAACTCACGCGGCATGGCTTTGTACGGCTATTGTGGAGCGAAGAACTGAATTCATGAAATGTTTGAGGGAACATAAAATAGAATCAGGTCAGGTTCATTATCGCAATGATCGCTATTCCGTTTTGGGTGGACGGCAAAATGATCTTCCTAATATGGATGCGGTAGAAGAAAAATACATTGTATTGCCACTTCATCTTCACATGACGGAAAAAGACGTAGACTATATCTGCACGGTTATTAAAAAGGGATGGTGATTATTTCCATACCGAGAAGAAGCGCTTAATTTTATCCCGAAGCAATTTTTTCTTAAACGTACCAAGTTCGGGCTCCTTGGTATATCCTGAAAAGGGTTGTCCCATTCTTAAATAGAAATCGTAGAAGGTGGATTTAGATAACCCCCATTTCAGTAAGAACTGCTTATTACCATCATTCTTTTTTACGCGCGAAGTACTCCGGGAGGTGAAATGGTAAACTCTGGATTGGCTTACTCCTTTATAATACCGCACACCCAGCATCCACAGCTTCATCATCATGTCAGGGTCAGAAGCCATCCCGGGGCTAAACTCCACACTAAGTCCTCCAATCAGCGTCCATATTTTTTTTGAAAGGACCATTGGATACCAAGTGCTGCCCATCCAGTCTTGAAACGGAAGTGATTTGAACTCAGCCAGAAGCTTCTGCTCATCAAACTCCTTAACAGTTTTTCCATAATCGAAAGGAGCCATAATACAATTATACTGCGTAGGACTATGCTCGATCATCGTGCTGGAAATACAGAAGTAATCGTGACCAACGTTTTGAATTTCTTTTAGCAGCGATTCATCCCAGCCGGGAGTAAAATAGAAATCGTCATCAGAAAAGACTAAATACTCGCTATCCGCTAATGCGGAAGGAGAATTAAAGCCAAAGCAAACGCCAACATTCTCTTGTGAATAGGTATAACTAAGGTTCTGATTTTTTACCCACTCCAGCGTTCCATCTTTGCCCTCATTGACATGGATAATTAGTTGATGATTGTAGGTTGAATTTTTGAGAAGGCTTGCCACGCAACACTTTAAGTAATCCAGATTATTCCAGGAAGGGATAAGGATGGAGAAGACGGGCTTCTTTTCATTTGCTACTTTATGAAAGGAAATTTTAGACATCATAGTTTAGAAGGGTCCGTGCCTTTTGGGTTTTTAACTGGTATCCCTTATTGACAAGATAAATCCCAATTACGGTAACTACGATAGCGGTACCGATTTTGAAGTTTAATTTTTCATCGAGCACTACCCAACCTAAGACAACGGCTACCAATGGATTGATGTAGGCATACAGCGATGCGATGGTGATGGGGAGTTTTGTTAAGGCGTAGGTATAGAGCATGAAGGCGGTTATTGACCCAACCAAACTTAAATAGCCAATAGAAAAAATAGTAGTAGTGCTGAAATGGATATTACTTAAATCATCAAAGAGGTGGCTAAGGACAAAGCACCAAAGGCCACCAAAAAACATTTGTAAGCCAGCATTAAGAAAGGGATTTGTTTTTTGCCCTTCTCTTTTAATCATCACGCTGCCTAAAGCCCATCCTAAGGAAGAAACAAAGATCAGAATGATACCCAGCTGATAACTCGTGTTAACAAAGTCTGCAAGATGCTCACTGAAAACGAGAATGATACCACCCAGCCCAGTGAGCACTCCAGTGACAATTAATCCGTTTGGTAATTCAGAGCGATTGATAGTCAGATTGACAAGGACCATCCATACAGGCATAAATGAACAGATGATTGCTGCTACTCCACTGGGTACATAAACTTCTGCCCATGTGACTAGTCCATTACCCAGGGTGATCATGAGTAATCCTGCAAGGGCCTGACGGGCAAGGTTGGAATAAGAAGGGAACACAATCTTTTTAATGAAAACTAAAAACCCCGACAGTAAAACACCTGCGCTAAACTGGCGAATACCGGCAAAGAGAAAGGGAGGAAAATCCATTACCCCGATGCGCATGACCAGAAACGTAGTGCCCCAGATGATGCAGATACCGACAAGAGCTAAGTAAGCGGCTAAGAGTTCCTTTTTGATAACTTAAGTTTGGCGCAAAACTAGACTGATTTTGCCTGATTAAAGGAATCGGTTCGATTTTTATTTAAAATGTCACAACGCCATCGAATCATAAACAACTACTTTATTCCAAAGATTCGAATACGTTTCGACAAATTTTAAATGAATGGGATCATCCTGGTAAAGGTTGTGACCTACCACATCATCGAAGGAAGTAAACAAGGAAATGCTATATGTTGAATCGATCACCGGCCGTGCGGGGGTGTTAGCGGGAAGGCTGAGTTGAAACATCCTAAGACTTTTAATTTTTGAAAGTGTTTGAATTCCTTCAATTACTTTCTGAAGGTCTTCCACTGAGTCCGGATTCTTCAGCCAGAAGAACACATGATGCATCAGGTTGATATTCTTTTTAGCTTCGTCAAACGTCATGGCTTGGGAGGCAGTGGCCAGTGTAGCCAACGATCCAACGGCCAGAAATTTTCTTCTTGAATGTTTGCTCATGGTTGTGTCCTTTATGTCTCTAACCCAATTATCTGAAACTTACTTGAAGCTCACAATTTTTTATTGTTTTCACAATCATTAAGGGATATAAAGTAAATCATTTTTCACGAAGGCCATTTCTCATGAAATATTTTGAGCTTCACCGATGATATTCTTGTTTTTTGCCTTCTTATAGGGCTGCTTAAATTTGTGGGGAAGGGTAATCCCTATTTTTAGCGTCTTGGCAGCTATTTTAGATATTTTACTTTGGATTGTAACCTTTTGAGCTTCCACTGGTAACTAACATGAAAATTGAAACTCTGAAGCGGAGATGACCAATGAGCTGATTATCGATTGATCGGGATGTGGCGGAAGACCTTACGCAGAATGTTTTTCTTTCGAATGAAGAATTGATCGTGATTTTTATACACAAGTCTCGGCAAGGCTGGGACAAGGCCCGCGGTATAGCTTTGAATCAAAGTATGGAAATGTTTACCTAAGAAAGAGCGGGCAATAGTATGTATTAAGTTTTTACTAGAAACACGTGTGTATATAGGATTGACTGCTGACTTTTTTGCATCTTCGCGGCCTTGTATAAAAAACCTTGAACATGGCCTTATTAGAGAAGCAGTTGTATGTGAAGAAGTCCAACTTACCGGGAGCCGGTAAAGGGTTGTTTACCAAGAAGCTTATCCCAAAGGGAATACGGATCGTTGAATACATTGGAGAGAAACTGGAGTGGAAAGAGGTAGAGAAGATGGCCGAAGACAGGAATGGTTATGTTTTCTTTTTCACCAACAAGTATGTTATTGATGCCTGGAATTTCAAAAAAGCATTGGCTCGCTATGCCAACGATGCCAAGGGTTTGACACGCGAAGAGGGGTTGAAGAACAATGCCGAATACGTCACTGAAAAGAAAAGATGCTTTATCGAAGCTACCCGGGACATTCCAGCCTTCTCGGAAATTTTCGTTGGATACGGAGCAGAATACTGGCAAGTGATTCGTTACAACATTCGATTAGCGCAACAGCGGCTTGAAACAGCAAAGAAGAATGGAGCTAAAGATCCTTTACCTCCTCACAAGGCGACCAAGAGGATGAGTCGAAAAGCTTAATAGGTATTCTTAGGTGATACAATTTCTATTCACTAAGAGTGACTACTTCGGTAAACTCAATCTAATCAGGTTCAACACCGCAGCGGATGACATTCGAATATTAATCATTCGTTCTTTGCTAAGTTGTAATCTTTTTGTGACGGTCTGATATTTATCAGAGTAGGCAATCCACACCGTTCCAACGGGTTTATCGGGTGTAGCGCCTCCGGGTCCGGCTATTCCGCTGGTAGCCACACCGATATCTGTATTGAATTTTGCGCGAACGATATTGGCCATTTCAATTATGGTTGGTTCACTCACGGCTCCATATTTTTCAAGAATCTCCGGCTTCACACCCAATTGCCTCATTTTTATCTCATAAGCATAAGGAATCATGCTGCCTAGAAAATAATCGGAGCTGCCTGGAACGCTTGTGATTAGGTGAGAGAGATAACCTCCCGTGCAACTTTCAGCAATTGACAGGGTTAATTTCTTTTCTCGCAGTTTCTTTCCAATGGCAACTTCAAGAGATTCCTCCCCATAACCATAAATATATTCTCCAGCCAATGGCAAAAGTTTCTCTGCGAGTTCATCAATTTCTTTTTGAAGTGCTTGAGATGAATCTCCGAATCCGGTAAGCCTGAGTTTTACTTCACCAAGACTTGGTAAATAGGCTAACTTAATATGAGCAGGCAATGTCTTTTCCCAGGATTCAATCTTATCAGCCAACATGGATTCACCAATACCCACCGTTCGAATTACTTTATGAGTAATGACCGGCATCTTATAGGTTTGAAGAAGTTTGGGTATCACCCTTTCGGTCATCATCTTCTTCATCTCGTGGGGCACACCGGGCATCGACATAAATACTTTGCCGTTTTTTTCAAACCACATTCCAGGTGCGGTACCGATGGGATTGGTAATTTTTATGCAGCAAACTGGTAAAGCAGCTTGTTGACGATTGGTTTCCGTCAATTCCCTTCCTCGACTAACAAAAAATTCTGTCACTTCAGCCAATGCTTCCTCATGAATTTTTAATTCGCAGTTAAAATATTTTGCCAACAGCGGTTTGGTTAAATCATCGCTAGTAGGCCCAAGGCCACCCGTGATAAGAATAATATCTGCACGTTTCTCTGCTTCCGCGAAGGAGGCAAGAATTTCATCTTCTTGATCACCTACGGTAGTCTTGCGTATTACCTTGATACCCACCTTATCCAACTCCACACTCATCCATTGAGAATTAGTGTCAACAATTTGTCCGTATAATATCTCATCTCCAATGGTGAGCAGTTCTGCAAGTATGGGCTTCATTTCTAAAAATTAAGCCTCAAATATAGTGGAATTGCCGGTTGCCTATTGTCAGCGCTCTTGTAACTTAGAGTTTATGAAGAATCAAAAGGCAGCGCCTCCTGCGTGGCAAAAAGAGATTTATCTCAATGGGTTTAGTGGTATTAAGCCCAGGGTGAATATTGATTTTCATTTACTGGAGGAAGCAGCTAAAAAGAACATGAGCCCTGAGGCATTTGCCTACATAGCCGGTGGCGCGGGCAATGAAAGTACAATGAGTTCCAATCGTCAGGCGTTTGAAAAGTATAAGATTATCCCTCGGATGTTGCGCAACGTCAGTGAACGAGATATGAGTATAGAATTATTTGGGCAAACTCTTCCTGCTCCTATTTTACTTTCACCCGTGGGTGTGCTGGAGATGGTAAACAAAGAGGCCGATGTTGCCGTTGGCAAGGCAGCCGCAGAATTTGGGTTGCCCTATATTTTCTCTAACCAAAGCAGCTGCCCTATGGAAGCTGTTGCTGCGGCTATGGGAAGTTCTCCACGTTGGTTTCAATTGTATTGGAGTAAATCCAATGATCTTGTCGTCAGTTTCGTTCAACGTGCTGAACAATGTGGTTGCAGTGCCATAGCCGTAACATTGGATACTTCTATGTTGGGCTGGCGTACTCGCGACCTTGATATTGCGTACTTGCCTTTTTTGGAAGGAAAGGGTATTGCGCAGTATACTTCTGATCCTGTTTTTCAAAAATTAATGGATGAACCAGAAGAAGATCCTCCTGCTAAAAGAAAAATTACTGCTCAAACAATTAATGGCGTGATTCAAATGGTGAAGAACTATCCTGGTACTGGTTTTTTCTCCAAACTTATTTCAGGCAGACCACTCAAAGCGGTTCAAAAATTTACGAGCATTTACTCTAATCCTGCCCTCACCTGGGAAGATTTAAAATTTCTTCGACAGCATACAAAGCTTCCTATTTTATTAAAAGGTATTCTTCATCCAGATGATGCGAGAAAAGCGGTTGACTATGGTATGGAGGGAATCATTGTTTCCAATCATGGAGGTAGACAAGTGGATGGATCGATCAGCACATTGGAAGCATTACCTCATGTTGTACAAGCGGTGGGAGGAAAAATTCCAGTAATAATGGATAGTGGTGTGCGTGGTGGGGCGGATATTTTTAAATCGCTTGCATTAGGTGCTAAAGCAGTATGTATCGGACGACCCTATGTTTATGGATTGGCCATCGCAGGAGAGGAAGGAGTGAAAACAGTTCTCAGGAATTTTTTAACCGATTTTGAATTGACTATGGGTCTTGCAGGTTGCAAAAACTTAAGTGAAATCAATCGTGACACACTAACGCAAGGCGGATAGGAAATTGAATAGCGTTCCAATAACTTTAAGACTTTAAACTTCCGTTCATGAAAAAAATACTTGCAATTAGCGTATTGATGTTAGGTGCTTGCACTTCAGCCCAAATTAGCCAGACCCTTTCCACCGTAAATCAAACCATGAGTGGGGAGCAACCTTTGACAACTGACCAAGTAGGTGATGGTTTGAAGGAAGCGCTAATTAAAGGCATTTCAAATGGTTCTGATATAGCTTCCCAATTAGATGGTTATTTCAAAAATCCTGAAATAAGGATCCCGTTCCCTACTGAAGTCAAGAAAGTAGAAGATAAACTTCGTCAGCTTGGGATGGGTAATAAGGTCGATGAATTTGTAATGACACTCAACCGGGGTGCGGAGGATGCAGCCAAAGAGGCCAAACCTATCTTTATTAGTGCCATTCGGCAAATGACCATTGAAGATGCCTGGGGTATATTAAAAGGCGACCAGAATGCGGCTACCAATTACCTGAAGAGAACCACTTCCGCTCAATTAAAGGAAAAATTTAGCCCGGTTATTCAGAGCTCACTGGACAAAGTCAGCGCCACAAAATATTATGGAGATGTTACCAATACCTATAATAAAATCCCCTTTGTGGAGAAAGTGAATCCGGATTTAAACAGCTACGCTACCGACAAAGCGATTGAAGGTTTATTCACGATGATTGCTAAAGAAGAGAAAAACATTCGTGAGAACCCAGCAGCAAGGACAACCGAATTACTTAAGAAAGTATTTGGTCAAGTCACTAAATAATTTTTTTTAAAGCTTAAAAATCAATTGGAATGACTCTATTTGAAAAACATGAAAAACTAATAGGTGCTGCTATCAGTGCAGTACACAATCGTACTTTTTTTGCTGCCTACCCTGAGCAGCCTTCACCAGCAGTGTATGGTGAAACTGCGGATGCGGATGGTCAAAGTAAATTCAAAGCTTTGCTAGGAAAAAATTTCGAAGAGCTAAAGCAGTCAAGCCCTGATCGTTGGGCCGGTCAGGAAGAATCTCCGTATTTACAAGAGCCATTGAAAATTTC
This sequence comes from Bacteroidia bacterium, assembly GCA_031401775.1. GTDB lineage: Bacteria > Bacteroidota > Bacteroidia > Cytophagales > Cyclobacteriaceae > ELB16-189. Next base: position 48,500 of record JANNRV010000039.1, read on the forward strand.
ATATCCATTATTTTCTGCAGCTACCTTGGTAGATCGATCAAAGAAAACGTATCATCAGTGGCGGAAAGTAAGCGCTCAAGATAGAGCAGGAATATTGGTGGAATCCTTAGAACGTATTAAAGGTCGTTTCTTTGAAATTGCCTATGCTACGATGCATACCACAGGTCAAGCATTTATGATGTCCTTCCAGGCATCAGGGCCACATGCATCAGATCGTGCACTTGAAGCGATTGCATCGGGGCTGGAAGAGTTACAACGATTCCCGGCTAAGGCTTTTTGGGATAAGCCAATGGGAAAGTTCAATATTCAACTCGATAAAGAGTGGAGGGCGGTGCCTAAAGGAGTTTCGGTAGTTATTGGTTGTTCAACTTTTCCCACTTGGAACACCGTACCCGGATTATATGCAAGTCTCGTTACAGGCAATCCTGTGATTGTAAAGCCACATCCCGGTGCTATTCTTCCTATTGCTATCATTGTTGCCGAGATTCAAAAGGTATTAACAGAAAATAATCTTGACCCGAATATTTGCCAGTTGGGTGTAGATACCAATGATAAAATGATCACCAGGGAGTTGGCAGAACATGCAGATGTGAAGTTGATTGATTTCACCGGCAATTCAGCTTTTGGATCTTACCTTGAAGCATTGCCTGGAAAAACTGTATTTACAGAAAAGACAGGTGTGAATTCTGTCATCCTGGATTCGGTACAAGATGCAGACAAAGCTGCTGCTAATCTTGCTTTCTCCGTTACACTTTATAGTGGTCAGATGTGTACGGCTCCACAAAATTTGTATATCCCTGAAGGAGGGATAAAGACGTCTTCTGGGAATGTGACCTTTGATGAGTTTGCCAAGAAGCTGGTGGATAACATCAACGGATTAGTAGACAATCCAAAGGCAGGGCCATTTGTGTTGGGTGCAATTCAAAATAAAAAAACAGGCGAGCGTGTTATTGAGGCTGAAAAGCTTCCTGGTAAAATATGGTTGAAATCGCGGAGCATTGAAAATCCAATGTTCAAGAATGCACGCATAGCCACACCGATGGTGTTGGAAGTAGAGGCTGCCAAGAAAGACGTTTTTGGTAAAGAGCTCTTCGGCCCAATCGCATTATTAATCAAAACAAAAAATACGGATCAATCCATTGAACTAGCACAAGAGATGGCAATGAAACATGGAGCGATTTCATGTGGTGCCTATACAACAGATTCATCAACACGGGAAAAGATAGCAGATGAAATGGCGTTGGCAGCCACACCTGTTTCATTCAATTTGACTGGAGGTATTTACATGAATCAAAATTCCGGCTTCTCTGATTTTCATGTGACAGGAGGAAACCCTTCAGGCAATGCTTCTTTTACAAATCCTGAATATGTGATCAAGCGATTTATCTGGGTTGGTCATCGCGAACCTGTTAAAATGGTATAGCTTGAATTTGTAGATCGGACTTATTCTTGATTACTCCTCCAAGATCTTAAATTCTGTACGCCTGTTCTTGCGTCTTCCTTCTTTTGTTTGATTGGAGCCTACTGGTTTTGAAGTACCATAACCGGTGGCGGTGATCCGGCTGGCATCAGCTCCTGATTTTATCAAATAGTTTCTTACGGCATTAGCTCTCCGTTGGCTCAGGTTCAGATTGTATTCTTCTGCCCCAAAATTATCTGTATGCCCTCCAATCTCAACTTTCATCGTCTTGTTGTTCATCAACATGATAAGCAGGTTTTGCATTTGATCCGTTGAAAGGGGTTGATCGCTATTAAGAGCAAAATAAATATTGAGTGGATAGGGCAAATCAATCACAGCTTTTTCAAGACGAATGGTGTCCTGAAGAGCCATGGAAGCTAATCCATGAAAATAAAAAGTAGAGGAGAAAGTGGCATACCCTTTAGCACTAACGTTGAATTTATACAACGTGCTTGAATTGGACGTACTCGTCAAATCAATTTCAAAGCGACCCAGAGAAGAAGATTGAACGGGGAGCGGGTCACCTTTTTTGTTTTTAAAATTTACACTCGCTTCGAGAGGCTGACCATTTGCATCGTCTATAACCCATAATGACATTTTGAACGAACGTGTTTGGTTAGAGGGCGTAGCTACTTGTTGAACCACCTTCACCGGCTCGGTAAGTTGTTCCATCATTTCATGCTGAGATAGATCAACCGGCTTCCAGTTGGTCATGTCAATTCTGTAGATATCCTGTTCTCCAATATTTTCGTTTCGCACGGTGGAGATGTATGCAAATTTTTCATCTGAGTTAAGCACAAAATAGATATCATTTTCAACTGAATTGATGGGATAGCCCATATTAATAGGTTCAGACCAACTTGAAGTCACCGGATCATAAGCTGAGCGGTAGATATCAAGATCTCCCATGCCTGCAAGTCCATTTGAACTAAAGTAGAGATGTTTACCGGTGGCCGAAATAAAAACACCATCTTCATCCTTTTCAGTGTTTACCTCAGGGCCAAGATTTTTCACATTTACCCAGCGTTCGTTACTGGCTAACTCTGCATAATAGATGTCCGTTCCACCATAGCCTCCAGGGCGATTGCTGGTAAAATAGATATGTTTGTCATCCTCGGTTAGTGAAGCGGAATTTTCTACATATTGAGTATTAATTCCTTCAAGCAGCTTGGGCGTTGACCAACTTTGTGCCTGATCGCGTGAGGAAATAAGTAAATCACCTCCATTGGAGTCATGATAGAGGATCATTTTCTTTCCATCTGGAGAAAGATTGACGCTGGAGTTATGAAAATTAGTATTCAGCGGTGGGCCAATATTCTTTGCGGGCTGCCACTCACCATTTACCTTTTGTGAATAGAAAATATCTTCATAGTACTCATGATCGACTGCTACTTTTACATTCAGGTTTTCCTCCGGCCTTCGGGTTGTAAAAACCATTTGCGTTTCGTCTTCAGAAATGGTAGGAGCATAATCCGGATATTCAGAATTAATAGTGGAGCCAAGTAACGTGATTACCACATCCACGGGTTTATTCATGTAGATTACTGCATTCCGGCATTCAAAAATCTTTCTATTGACCTCATCTATTTTTATGGATTTATTCAAGCTCATGGAACGAGCCAATATTCTATTATACCGATCATAAAACAGGATGGCGCTGTCAAATTTTTCGCTATAGTGATACGCCTTGCCGAGGAAAAACAGAATCTCTTCATTTACCTTAGGATCTAGTTTCCAGGCTCTGAGAAAATAGGGGAGAGATTGCTCTTTCTTTATGGTCAACATGATAGATTGGCCTGCCATAAACTGAGCCTTTGCACTTTTGGGGTTCATCTTGGCTGCCAGCACAAATAATTCAGCGGCTTGTTTTCGGTGTGAAAAGTCAAATACTTCCATACCAAGCCGGTAGTATTCCTCGGAAAGTGCTAACGAATCAGTCTGACCTTGAGCCGTTGACAAGCTGGAAATAAATAGAATGAGGAGGGTAAATCGAATTAAAGCCATTACAGATGGGGTAATTTTCCAAATGTACTATTTTATTACAAGTAATGCCTTTCTAAGGTGGCTAGCAATCTTTATTGGTTGCCCAACTTGATGTAATTGACTGGTTTATCATTGAAAGGATCGAGCCTTATCTCCACACCGAGTTTAACTCCCATGCTTTTATCTTGATTTCAGCGGCTCCACCTATTGAGTAAGTTTCTACCGTAGCATCTCCCTGTGTTGGAAACACCAGTTCACAAAGCGTAAGCTCGCCATCATTGACAAAAACTTCAATAATGGAATGATCAATAAAAATGTGAAGTCTGATAACTCCATTGATTGGATTTATAGTCGCCCGCTCAACGCTTCTAAAATCTTTATTGAATCCGATTTCCCCTGAATGAGTTCTATCCAGAAATAACTCCTTTGTTTCAGCATTGTAGCCGATGATTGTTTCTTCTTGCCCGGTTTTTAAAATTTTAATCCCCGCTTCTTTGAAGGCAGCAACCTGAATCTCAATTTCCAACTCAAGGGTTTTTTCGGAAATTTTAGTTTTGTCGGTGATCTCTGTTCTCCGTAAGGTTGAAGTTGCAGCTATTGGCTTTTGAATGAGAAGATAGCCATCCTGTTGTTTTTTTAATGAGAGCATTCTAGGTAATGCCATCGCACCGCGCCAGGGTGAGGTGGGCAATTGATTTCCATACGTCCAGTTATTTACCCATCCGATCATAATGGTTCGGCCATCTTCTTCAGGAATATTATTATAAACAATACCTGCATAGAAATCTTTTCCATGATCTACATAACGAGGAGGTTGCTTTGCGTCATCGGGAATAAATCTTGTTCCGTCAAACTCACCAACAAAATATTGCATGCCGACAAAGGTTGGTCCTTGAGGATGACTTCCTGAAAGAGAAAGTACCCATTTCTTTTTACCTGATTCGTTGTCAACAGGTAAAGGATACAAATCAGGGCATTCCCATATTTTTAAAGTATCGCCCATATCGCCAAACTCGCTCATCAACTTCCATTCGATTAGATTTTTTGACTGGTAGAGTTGAACTTTATAAAGATCGGGGATAACCAAAGCCATTATCCATTTTTGCTCAGGCTCATACCAAAATACTTTAGGATCACGAAAATCTTTTCTTTTAATATCGAGTACAGGATTTTTTTCATACCGTTTCCACGTTCTACCTTTGTCATTGCTGTAGGCCAGACTTTGATGTTGTGCTTTATCTTGTCCCATGGCACGGACATGTGAAGTATAAATCGCTATCATGCAGTCTTTTGATTCACATAGTCCGGAAGTATTATTTTTGTCGATCACAGCAGTG
>JANNRV010000040.1:0-28381 GCA_031401775.1 Bacteroidia bacterium
TGCTGATCACCGAATATCTGAAACTCAATATGCCTTGGCTGAGTTACGTATTTTTCAATGAAGACTGAGCCATCTCCAAACGCAGATGTTGCTTCACTGACAGCCCGATCCATTTGTTCCTGAAACTCCTCTGCATTTTCAACAATTCGCATCCCTTTTCCTCCACCTCCTGCACTGGCCTTGATCAGTATTGGATATCCGATTTCTGCCGCAATTTTTTTTGCTGCCTTAATATCAGAAATAGGCTCAGAGGTTCCCGGAACGAGTGGAACATTGAATTTCGCCACGGCCGCTTTTGCAGCAAGTTTACTGCCCATGAGTTCAATAGTCTCAGGTGAAGGGCCAATGAAGATTAGCCCGGCTTTCTTAACCTGCCTTGAAAAGTTAGCATTCTCGGATAGAAATCCATAACCCGGATGAATTGCATCAGCTCCTGTTGTTTTTGCCGCTTCCAGAATTTTATCGATTCTAAGATAGGACTCAGATGAAGGAGGAGGACCAATCAGTACTGCTTCATTAGCAAAGCGGACATGAAGCGCGTTGCGATCGGCTTCACTGTAGACTGCTACAGTCTTAATTCCGAGCTCTCGTGCGCTGCGCATGACTCTAAGCGCGATCTCGCCTCGGTTGGCAACAAGTAATTTCTTGATTTTAGTCATTCTAATGCACTTAATCTGCAATGCTAAGTATTAATTGCGAGATAGAAAATTGGCTGCAGTCAATTGAATAGACAAGGCTTGTCTTCGACTTTTTTTCATACTTTTGCCCCAATTTCAATTGAATTAAAGCAAAACGAATGGTCGATTTATTCTCAAAACTTAAAATGGAGGCCGGGCCACTAGCCAAATACTCACATCTTCCGGATGATTACTTCTTTTTCCCCAAGTTGGAAGGAGATATTGGGCCCCACATGAAATTTAATGGCAAGAGCGTTCTGAATTGGAGTTTGAATAACTACCTGGGGCTAGCCAATCATCCAGAAGTAAGAAAAGCAGATGCTGAAGCCGCTACGAAGTATGGTTTTGCTGCGCCTATGGGGGCCCGTATGATGTCCGGTAACTCTGTACATCACATCGAGTTCGAACGCCAATTATCTGACTTTGTGAAGAAGGAAGATGTCATGCTGTTGAATTATGGCTATCAAGGGATTGTTTCCATTATCGATGCATTGGTAGACCGCAAGGATGTGATTGTATATGATGCGGAATCACATGCTTGCATTATTGATGGCGTTCGGTTGCACATGGGTAAGCGTTTTGTGTACCCTCACAACAATATGGAGAATTTTGAGAAGCAACTCCAGCGCGCCACGAAGCTTGCCGATGAGTCGGGAGGAGGCATATTGGTTATCACAGAAGGTGTTTTCGGTATGTCGGGTAACATGGGTGACTTGAAAGGTATCGTTGAGCTGAAGAAGAAGTATAATTTCAGATTGCTGGTAGACGATGCGCATGGATTTGGAACGATGGGCAAGACCGGGGCGGGAGCCGGTGAGGAGCAGGGAGTTCAGGATCAAATCGATCTTTACTTCTCTACGTTTGCAAAATCCATGGCGAGCATTGGCGCCTTTGTAGCAGGAAGCAAAAGTATTTTGAAGTATTTGCGCTACAGCACCCGGTCTCAGATTTTTGCCAAAAGCCTGCCATTACCTTTAGTAATTGGAGGGATGAAAAGGCTGGAGCTATTAAGGACTCGCCCGGAGCTAAAAGACAACTTATGGAAGATTTTCAGGGCTATGCAGAGCGGTTTAAAGGAGCGCGGATTCTATATCGGAACCACTCAATCCCCCGTAACTCCGGTACTATTTAAGGGGGGCGTGGGAGAGGCCGCCAATATGGCTATGGATCTCCGCGAGAACTACAATATTTTCTGCTCTGTAGTCATCTATCCGGTTGTTCCTAAGGATGTTATCATGTTCAGGATCATCCCTACGGCTTCCCATACTTTGGAGGATGTTGAGCGCACTTTAACTGCTTTTTCGGCCTTAAAAGAGAAGCTTGACAGCGGTTTCTACCGCAAAGAAGAGCTTGTGTCCGTGACTAAGAATCTCTAAAAAAATTGCTTTTCGACTTGTTTTTAAACGTTTTTATCTAAATTAGCACTAGAAATCAGTTTTTAAATCTCAAAAACCATAATAAAAATGAAAAAATTTGAAGAGCTAAAAAGTCTAATTGCTTCTATTGAAGGAGATGCTGACAAATTCTACAATAAGGCCAACAGCGCTGCAGGTACCCGCGTAAGAAAGGGTATGCAAGACCTAAAGAACATGGCACAGGCTATCCGTGCTGAAGTTCAAGAGCTTAAAAACAAGGAAGGACAATAGTCTGAAAAATTTAAAAGAAGGTGGTCTGAATGGCCACCTTTTTTATTTAATACCTTTTGCTGCTGCTCTAATTTTCTTTTGTAACGCCTCGGAAGCGGCAACCATAGGCAATCTTACTTGATTGCCACAGATATTCAAGTCACATAATAATTGCTTGACCCCAACTGGATTTCCCTCTTCGTACATGTGCCCGTTTATTTCCAATAGTTTGAATTGCTCTTGCCGGGCTGCCTCGAAATTTCCAGCAGCGATATGCTCTTTTATTTTTTTGAAAACAACAGGGACAGCATTGGCTAAAACAGAGATGACGCCAACACCACCAATACCGTAGAGGGGAACCGTTAGCAAATCATCTCCAGAGATGAGCATGAAGTCCTTCGGCTCTCCTTTAGCAATTCGCATGCATTGCTCCAGATTGCCTGACGCTTCTTTGATTCCGATAATATTCTTATGACGGGCAAGTCGAAGAGTTGTTTCTGCCGTAAGATTTGATGCCGTTCTCCCTGGTACATTGTACAAGATCACCGGAACCGGGCACACATCAGCAATAGCCATAAAATGACGGTAGATACCTTCCTGAGATGGCTTATTGTAATATGGGCTTACAGACAACAGAGCAGATACTCCACTCAAGTCTGTCTCCGCAATGCTTTGAATTACTTCTTGCGTATTGTTTCCTCCAATGCCGTACACAATGGGAAGCTTTTTGGGATTGTTAGCTTTTACAAATGCCAGAACTATTTTCTTCTCTTCCCTATTTACCGTTGCCGATTCACCCGTGGTACCCATCACCACAAAATAGTCCACACCTTTGGCGGTGTGAATTAAAAGTTTTTTTAACCCTTTTAAGTCAAGTTCCCCTGAATTGGTAAAGGGTGTCACCAGGGCGACTCCAATGCCATGTAGCTTTTTCATCGTAGCTGCTTAGTATATTTATAAATGCTATCAATCAATCCACGGGTGGTGCCTTCCTGCTCAATCATCATTTCGAAATAGGGACTTTCATCCTCCGCAAATTTTCCAACTCTGCATCGTGCTTTGCTCCGGGCAAGCAAATTGAGGATCAGTGGATTCGATTCTTTGTCTATGTAAAACAGATAGTCAAAGGGTGAATCGCTGAATTTTTCCGCTGATGGGGAATTGATATTTCCCCAAAAGGAGAGATCCTGGATAGTAAAAAAGTCAAACAAGAACTCATAATTCTCTTTCTTCTTAGGTAAGAACTCAAGGACCTGGACTTTCTTTCCATCGTGCTCCAGATTTTTCACAAGTTCTTTAATGTCATCATGTTTTTGCTTGTCGTCCACGCTAAAGATGATCCCGATTTGTTTCGCCTGCACATAGGGGATGCTGGCCCTGAGCGTCTTGTTATTCTTTAAAGCCGAAGCGGTACGGAGTTTTAGAAAATTGAACTTGAACATATCCGAAATCTAAGAAAAATATAGCGAGGGTTGATAAATAGAGATGGCTATCTGCCATTGAGCATACGCTCAAAGTCTTCTTCGGAGATAATTCTCACCCCCAACTTTTCCGCTTTCTCCCTTTTGGAAGGTCCCATATTATCTCCGGCAAGCACGAAGTTTAATTTGCCGGAAATTGAAGACAACACCTTTCCACCATTGGCTTGAATGGTATCTTTTAACTGATCTCGTTCATAATTCTTAAAAACTCCCGAGATCACAAATGTTTTGTTGCCGAGTACCTCGCTGACTTTTTCAGGCTCCTTTTCGCTGGAAGTAAATTGAAGTCCCGCTTTCTTAAGCCGGTTTACTTCTTTGATATTCTTAGCGTCTCTGAAAAATTGAAACACACTTTCTGCTATTTTCTCACCCACTTCAGGTGTGTCCAATAACTCTTGTAAGCTGGCTTTTTCCAGATTTTCAATCGCTTTGAAATGTCTCGCTAGTTTTTCTGCCACCGTTTTGCCAACGTACCGGATACCTATGGCAAATAGGACGGACTCAAACGGAGTTGATGCTTTTGATTTTTCAATCCCTGAGAGTAGATTATTAATAGAAAGCTCTTTGAAGCCTTCCAGTTTAGCAACATCTTCTTTGTTTAAATCATACAGATCAGCCGGACTCTTAACTAATCCAAGGTCAAAGAGCTGGCTGATGGTCTTTTCACCCAATGAGTCAATATCCATGGCTTTTCGCTGAATGAAATGTTCAATTCTACCTTTGATCTGAGGTGGACATCCCATTTGATTGGGGCAATAATGATTTGCTTCGCCTTCAACTCTGACTAAACTCGTTTTACATTCCGGGCATTGGGTAATGTACTTAACAGGTCGTGAGCTTTTGGTTCGTTTAAGTAACTCTACTGCCGTGACTTTGGGAATAATTTCGCCACCTTTTTCTACGAACACATAATCTCCAATACGAAGATCCAGTCTTTCTATTTCATTGGCATTATGTAATGAGGCCCGCTTAACAGTTGTGCCTGCCAGAAATACAGGCTCAAGCTCTGCCACTGGTGTTATAGCACCTGTTCTTCCCACCTGGTAGGTTATTGAATTTAGTTTTGTGCTTATGCTCTGGGCCTTATACTTGTAAGAAATAGCCCAGCGAGGAATCTTTGCCGTGAACCCCAGTTTTTCTTGTTGTGAAAGACTATTCACTTTAATCACGACACCATCCGTTTCCAATGGAAGTTCCCGCCGCTTGCTTTCCCAATAGTCGATATATTCAAAAACCTCTTGTAAAGTTTTACATCTTTTATAGGTTGGGGAAACATGGAAGCCGATGCTCTCCAATTTCTTAATGCCCTGCTCGTGGGTTTGGTTGGAAGTATCTCCCAAAAAATAATACACAAAGCAATCCAGTTTTCGATTTGCTACAACAGACGAGTCCTGCATCTTCAATGTTCCAGACGTTGTATTTCTGGCGTTGGCATAGGTTTCCTCACCAATATCTTCTCTTTCTTTGTTGAGTTGTCTGAACGCATCTTTAGGCATAAAGACTTCGCCTCGCACCTCAAAGGAGTCGGGAATTTTCCCCGACTTGATTTTTAGAGGTATACTCCGAATCGTCCTTACATTTGCCGTTACATCATCTCCCCGTACACCATCACCTCTTGTGACGCCCTTCACCAGAATTCCATTTTCGTAAATAAGGCTGATTGAGACTCCGTCAAACTTTAACTCACAGAAGTATTCATAGTATTCCCCTTCCAATCCTTTGGCCACGCGACCGTCAAAATCTTTTAACTCATCCTGAGAATAGGTATTGCCCAGCGATAGCATGGGATATTTGTGGTAAACGGTTTCAAATTCTTTTGTAATCGTTCCGCCAACGCGCTGAGTAGGGGAGTCGAGAAGCTTTAATTCGGGGAATTGTTTTTCGAGGTCAGTAAGGGTGGCTAAAAGTTTGTCAAACTCAAAATCAGAAATCTCTGTCTTGCTCTTTTGGTAATACAAGTCAGAATGGTAATCGATTTTCTTTGTTAGTTCCTGAATTTGTTTTTTGGCTTCGGAAGCAGTCATCTTACTTATTTAAAATTTAAAGTTAGAAGATGGAAACTGAATTTTAGCTTAAAATTTTTAGCTATTGATCAAATTCAAAATATGACATGCCGCTATTCCTGCAGTTTCTGTTCGAAGTCTGTTTTGGCCAAGACTTATCTTTACAAATCCTTGTTGCAAGGCGGTCTGCATTTCCTCAGGGGAGAAGTCACCTTCCGGACCGATCATCACAAGGTATGATCCCGATGGCGTGGCAGCATTTTTTAACAAGAGCGGATTTTGCTCGTCAACAAACCCAATGAATTTACCTGCTTCATTCGATTCGGCAATGAATTGTTTAAAGGGCCTAATCTCCACGATTTCCGGAAGATAAGCTTGACCTGATTGCTTCATTGCACTTATTGCCTTTTTTTCAACTCGTTCAAGATTGATCGACTTTCGCTCGGAATTCTTACAAAGGAGGAAGCTGATTTTGTCTATCCCTAGTTCAACTGTCTTTTCAATAAACCATTCAATGCGATCTGCATTTTTTGTTGGGGCTATGGCGACATGAATTCTGTAATTTCGGGAGGGAACTTGTTCCGATTTCAGTATGCTAAATTCACAATTCCTGCCATCGGTATTCGTGAGCCTCGCTTCATAAATTTTCCCCAAACCATCTGTAAGTTGTATTACGGTTCCGGATTTCAAACGCAATACTTTCTTTGCATGCATGGATTCTTCTTCGTCCAGGGCAGTTACACCTTTAACAATCAAAGGTTGATAGAAGAGCTGCAAGTTTAATGGTATTGAGCGTAAAGACTGTTCATCAGGGAAACATAAGATTCCATCGCCTGATCTTTTGTCTTTCCCTTCTTTGAGGTCCAGGCATCATGCTTGGCAATAGCCTTGAAATCAAATCCACCCGGTCTTTCTTCATTGATATCACCATCAGTGGCTTGTTTGAAGAGGGCATAGAGATCAAGAAGTTCCTCGTTACTAGGTCGCTTGGTAAGTTCTTTCGACTTGACCACAGCTGCGTTAAAATCATCCAGGAGCATAAAAAAGGCTGGTTTAAATCCAGCCTTAAATATAGAGAAGTTTGTTCTATCGCTTTTTGATTTCCACATAAGGGCGTTGTTGCTGCCCAATATAAAGCTGTCTAGGTCTGCCGATAGGCTCCTTGTTCTCGCGGAGTTCTTTCCATTGGGCAATCCAACCCGGAAGGCGGCCCATGGCAAACATGACAGTGAACATATCCACCGGTATACCTAATGCACGGTAAATAATCCCTGAGTAGAAATCGACATTAGGATACAACTTGCGCTCTATGAAGTAAGGATCGCGTAAAGCTACTTCTTCAAGTTTTAAAGCGATATCCAAAACGGGATCATTGATGCCCAGTTTGTTCAAGACATCATCAGCGGCTTTTTTAATAATCTTCGCCCGAGGATCAAAGTTTTTATAGACACGATGACCGAAGCCCATCAGTCTAAATCCGCTGTTTTTATCTTTTGCTTTATTAATCCATTTCTCTGTATCACCACCATCTTTCTTGATTTGCTCTAACATGAGAATTACCTCTTGGTTGGCACCTCCATGTAACGGACCCCACAAGGCATTAATTCCGGCAGAGATGGAGGAATAGATGCTCGCCTTTGACGAACCAACAATTCTGACTGTAGAAGTTGAACAGTTCTGTTCATGATCGGCATGCAAGATCAATAGCTTGTCCAACGCATCGGAAACTACTGGATCTACTTCATAGGGCTCCGCAGGAAGTGAATACAACATTTTCAGGAAACGAGCAGAATAAGCAAGCGTATTGTCGGGATAATTAACAGGGTGACCCACTGCATTTTTATAAGCCCAGGCTGCAAAGGTTGGCATCTTAGCCAATGATCGCACAATACTTAAGTAAACGCCTTCAGCAGAACGATTTGGATCTAACGACTCCGGATAGAAAGCAGTTTGAGAGCAAAACAAAGATGCGAGCACACCCATCGGATGAGCCGTAGACGGAAATCCGTCCAATATTTTCTTTACATCTTCATGGACGAGCGTGTGCTTCTTAATATCATTTGAGAATGTTAATAACTGGTCAGTCGTTGGCAATTCGCCAAAGATGAGCAGGTAAGAAACTTCAAGGAAGGAAGATTTTGCAGCTAAATCTTCGATAGAATAACCACGGTATCTGAGAATGCCTTTGTCACCATCTAAAAAAGTAATGGCACTCTTGGTTGCTCCGGTATTTTTATAGCCCAGATCGAGGGTGGTCACTCCGGCTTCTTCCAAAAGATTCCCGATATCAATTGCTCTTTCTCCTTCCGTGCCTTCAATAATCGGGAGTTTGTAGGACTTGCCATCAATAATTAGTTCTGCTGTCTTTGACATAATCTTAATAATAGGTTGCCTCTAAAATAAGCGTAACAGTTGGTAGATAAAAATGATCGGGAGAATTATTCGGCCGGATGTCAGGATTAGTTATTGCCCAGAATCATGGGAAGGCCGTCCTTACCCGAACCGATGATAACCACCTTGCTATTGGGCGATTTGGCCAATTCTAAAGTAGCCTCAATACCTCTCATTTTCAACAACTTGTCGCTTAAGCTGTTGTTGATAATGTTGTTTGCCCGGCTCTCACCCTCGGCTGCAATCCTTTTACGTTCGGCCTCGCTTTTTTCCTTATCAAGGCGATACTGATAGGCAAGTGACTCCTGCTGCTGCTGAAGCTTGTTTTCAATAGCCGCCTTTATCTGCTCAGGTAAGTTAATGGATCGGATCAATACAGCCGTAGCGGTCACGTTACTTTCATGAAGGATTTTTTCGGTTTCTGTAGTGATAGCGTTCTCAACTTCTGCTCGTTTGGTGGAGTAGATCTCTTCCGCAGTATACCTACCCATTACCTGACGAACTGTTGATCTCACTTCCGGAATAATCAAAACATTAACATAGTTTTTGGTAAATTTTTCGTGGATGTAACCAATTTTATCGGGTATTGGGAAAAAACGAACTGTTATGTCCACATGAATCGATAGACCGTTTTTGTCCAAAACATCCATATTTTCATCAGACGATACTTCATTGACAGTGTATACATAAACATCATTCCAGGGAGCTTTCATATGGAATCCCGGCTCTATGACTTTATCCTTTTCCAAACCACTGCCAAAAGGATAGAAGGCAATCGCTCTTTCCGTAGCTGAAATAGTATAAAATAAACTGGAGGATAATGCCATCACTACAATAAAGGCGATTACGCCAAGGATGATTAAAGGAAGTCTGCGATTATTCATAATTATTTAGTTTAAAGCTTAAATAGTTTCATTTTTCTTGACGCGGAAGGCCCAACAGCTTTCCAATGATCAGCATGCCATAGATAGTTCCCCAGACCGCTTCAATAACACTGATATTTCTGATAAACCTACTTGTCCCTTCAATTCCGGGATCCACACCGCCCAGCACACAAAAGCTGTAAGTTACACATTCGGAATAATTTGGTAAGCCCAATTCTACATTTATGCCGAGGCTTCCGGGGCGAATAATAGTGAGCAGGTCATACAGGCTGCCAAAAGAAATTCCAATCATCAGGTAAACACAAGCTGCCCCCCAAAGTTTGTCAGACGCCATAAAGCCGCCTGAGAAAAGATCCCTTATGGCAAAACTGATAACGGTTACCTCAATTGGAAACAAAAGCCCATGAATGGTAAGCAAATACAGTTGGCGGTTGGGTATATGTAAAATCTGGTAGTAGGGAAATTCAACCAGTGTGCCGGTAACAACAATGCCGATCAGAACTACAAAAATTACATTAATAAGCGTGCGATTACCGGTAAAATTCCTGAGGAGGTCCCAGAGTAAGAAAGCATAGGTTGCTCCAAAAAAAGAAAACACGGAGATGATCAATTTTGATTCAGCACTTTTAGAATCGGCAAGCAAGGGCTCAGATAAGGTAAGTCCGAAAACAACGATAATGATCTGAAGAATGACCACGTTGCGGTAGTCCTTCTGCTTTTCGCGCTGGAGTTCGCTTTTGGAGAGTAATTGCTTCAGGGAAAATCCAGACATGGGTTGGCTATATACGTGTTGAAGTGCAAATTAAGTTTTTTGATTGTATTAAAGCTGGGCTACTCAAATTATTGAGCTAAGCGCAATAGCTAGCCTTTCTGATAACAAAAAAAGGCACCCAGGTGCCTTTTGATCAATAGACTCGAATAAGATTACATAGGAAATCCAGAACCGGAATCGCCATCCATTTTTGGAGGCTCTGGTGAGGGAATAATAACAGGTGCAGGTGCAGGAGTTGGAGCAACTACCACAGGAGTTGGTTTTTTAGGAGCGGTTTTCTTTCGTGCCGGTTTTCTAGGAGCCGATTTCTTTTTAGCAACCTTTTTCACACTTTTCTTAACAGCCTTCTTTGATGCCTTTTTCACAGTTCTCTTTGCAGCTTTTTTCTTGGAAGCTTTCTTCACGGATTTCTTCGCTTTTTTGGCGGCTTTTTTAGCTTTCTTTGCCATAGCACAATTGAGTTTAAGTGGTTAATGATTTTTTTATTTTTAACAGAATATCTGTTTCGCTCTTAAAGTTACTTAAGAGTTTATTTCTAAAAGTAGAAAGCATGATTTTTTTTCTTAGTCGCGAGTAAAATTTTATGGATAACAACCTGCTTTCAATTAGAATGTATTAAAAGGCTGCATGATGAATAGAAAATACGGTGTCTTACTTATCCTCTCCGTCTTATCAATCATCACCTTTCTTGATCGCAACGCCATTTCGCTTGCGGGACATCGAATCACCGAAGAGTTGGGTCTTACTGAATATCAGTTTGGTTGGATTCTCAGTGCTTTTACCATTTCCTATGGTTTGTTTGAGATTCCAACCGGTTTACTGGGAGATCGATTTGGTGCAAAAAAGATTCTGGCCAGGGTAGTGATCTGGTGGTCAGCCTTTACTGTCCTTACCGGGTTATCGGGTGGCTTTGCTTCCTTATTTCTGATTCGCTTTTTGTTTGGCGCAGGGGAGGCAGGTGCCTATCCCAACACCGCAATTGCCATTCGTCAGTGGTTCCCTGTAATTGAAAGAGGTAGGGCACAGGCTGTTATCTGGATGGCCAGCCGACTTGGCGGTGCGTTGACTCCTTTTTTGGTGATTCCGCTTCAGATGCAATTTGGGTGGAGAGTTTCTTTTTACGTTTTAGGTGTCTTGGGTTTGATTTGGGTTATCGTATGGTTAGTATGGTATAAGAATAGAGAAGAGGAGCATGCTCATCCAATTGCGAATGATAATATAAGTATACACAAGCCATCCTGGAATGTCTGGGTGAAGAGTGGAAACTTTTGGCTGCTGATGCTGATGTACTATTGTTATGCCTCAGGTGTGTTTTTTTTCATTTCGTGGCTACCCAAGTATCTTCAAAACGGAAGAGGTATTCCTGAAGATCAATTAGCCTATTCGGCTTCACTTCCATTTTTTCTTGCCGCCATAGGATGTCTCATGGGCGGTGCGATCAGCGATTTTCTGGTGAAGAAAATCGGGTTGGTCTGGGGCCGCAGGCTTGTGCCACTTATTGGATTGAGTTTGTCGGGTACTTCCATGTTGTTGGCTGCTTTTACAGCAAGCAATTCGGTAGCCATTGTTTTTCTGGCGTTGGGCCTTGCGTTTATGGATGTAACAGCACCGGTCTCGTGGGCGGTAGCCACTGAGTTGGGAGGCAAAGACAGTGGAGCGGTTACAGGCGCGATGAATACAGCCGGCCTGCTGGGTGGAACAATTACTTCATTAGGTATTGGCTACTTAATTACGACCTATGGAAGTTATCAACTACCAGTCGTTATTTTAGGAATTGTGTTGATTGTTGGTTCGCTGTTGTGGCTCTTGATAAAAGCGGATAAGCCGTTGGTGGCGGCTTGATGCAAGTTGATCCAGAGATTCGCTGGAGAAAATCTATTCAGTATCTGGTTCTTTGTTTCTTATTTCGTTCTGCATTTTTGTAAAATCTCTTTATCAAATCTTACGTCATTTGCCAATACTGAATAAAATTCTTCCAGGTACTTTTTCATGCCTGCTAGTTCTTTAGTATTAAAATAGTCTTCATACCGAGAGAGGACATTTATAATGGAAGGCTTGACATTCACATATACTCTACGTACAAATTGGGTGACATCCTTATTTCTGCAAAATCCTCTGAACGTCCGCTCTTGCACCGAACTTATTGCTAATGTTTCGTTGACCGTGGCATATGGAGCATTAACAAATCCTGACATATCAAAATCATAGGGAACAGGGATATACTTTTTAGGATTTACCAAAATGACTTTTGCATTGTGACGGAAGGTTGTAGACCAGTCTGTATTGGCAATCATGTATTGAAAGAGATCATGCTTAATGGAACTGGTATCCTGTAGCATTAAGGGGTGAAGATCAAGACTGTCGATCACCTTTCCATGAAACCGCTTTGCTACCAAATTGTCATCTTCGATAAAGAATCCCGAAACCTGATAAGTTTTGGTCTGCTTCCCACCCTGGTCTGACAAGGTTAAGTCGACAAGCCTTGTATTGAAAGAATAGGGTGTAGTAGGTTCATAAAGTTGATAACAAATGTATTCTTTGATCAATAATTTATTGTAACTAGAAGCAGTTTGACAAGGAAGCACAAGCTTCAGGGATCGATTCCCCTCGAAGGGAGTTTTTTTAGTATCGGTTTTTTTTAGTTTGATTCGCAAGGGGGGAAAGTAGCAATTCTTTCGTCTAAAATCTCCACGGGCCCGAAGACTTACATTAACCGAATCCCAATCGTTTTGATCATTTTTATAATATAATACAGCCGGAAAATAAATCGTATCGTTTTTACTCTTCTTGATTTCTTTAAATGAGAAACTAAGTCTAATGGCTAATGGTTTCTCCTCTTGAAAAAGTGGTGTGACATCAGGTAACTGCGCCCTTGATGGAATCAAGACAAAACATGATAGGACTACTACAAGTTGAAATCGAATGGTATTCAATAATAATATATTTTTATTACGACCCTTTGTCTTCCAAAATCGATATGTTCAATACTTATTTTCTTAATATCCAATCCGGTACTCTCACGCAGTTGTTCAATGAGTTGGGGTTGACGGTCCGGTCTTATATTTTCGATTGAATTATACTCAATGGTTTTCGAAAGTTGATTGCGCATAAACTGGTTCCCGTCCACCGCGTACACAACCCCAACGATCATAACATTTAAACCAATAATTTCCAGGTAGGTTCCTTTCATCACGGAGTTGATCAGGCCAAAAGTCATAATGATAAACAGGTAGGTCATGTCTTTCAGTGAAATTGTTTCGGTTCGAAAACGAAGCAAAGAAAAAGCGGCAAGCAAGCCAAAGGCGCTTCCAATAGAGCCGAATCCCCCCGTTTTTTCCAGCATGTAGGCCAGAAGAAAAACAATTAAATTCAGAAGAAAAAAAGTAAAAAATGATTCCTTTTTTTGATAAGTATTATAGTAAACAAAGCGAATCAAGATGACCATCGAAATTGTATTGATGAGCAATCTGAACAGAAAGTAGGAAGTAAATAATTGTGTTTTATCCATTGGTTAAAATTTAAGAAGATATCTGGAGTTTCGGAAAATAGTTGCTACTTGGTAATCGTAATCTGGTCAAATGTATTTCCTTTTCCATCAATTTGTTTAAGTACAAGTTTCTTTCCATTGGTTTCAATCAAGCTAAATGAGTGGATGTCTGAAACCAATTTAACGGTGAAGGGGATCCAGTTTTCAGGAGGGTCATGTTTCCATAGTTCAGGGCTACCACTAAGTGCTTGACCATAAAGGGGGCCGCCACCCGCTCCCGTTACTATATAAAGGATTCCGGTCGGCTTGGTATTGATAACACCATCATATTTCATATCAAGTGTAAATTTACCATCTACTCTTCCTTTATCTGAAATAATGTAACGAGTACCAGTTTCGTTTTTCTTAGGGTCAAACTTCAAAGGGTACGTGCGTTGGTAATTGTGCTCATGCCCTGACAACACTATATCTACACCGAGTTGTTCAAGAACGGGTGCCAGTAATCGCATGATTTGATCATCATAATGGTCTTTGCTCGAGTTAAAACCAGGATGGTGGTAAGACACAATTTTCCAATCTGCGGTACTTTTTTTTAAGTCATCGGAAAGCCATACCAACAGCGCTGGATCTAAGGGATTAGCATAAGGATTAGAATCCAGGCAGGCGATATGTACATTACCATAGTCAAATGAGAAGTTCGACATCCTAGGATATCGTGATTCCGTGTTCGCTTTGAATTTATTTATCCGGTCGGCCTGGCCTGCTGCTTTCACAGAAAATTCCGTAAGGGGACCATTTAATGGTAGATCATTATAATAGAAGTAGGCCAACCCGTCTTGAGTTTTATCTAACTCAAATCCATCGACATCATGATTGCCAAGCAGCATATAAAATGGAATTGAATTCATCAGCGATGCGCCTTGCTTAGGGTTAGCTTCCGTAGCGTTATAGTAGGGGAAAAACCGATTCCGGTATTCTCGCTCGAGCCCATCGTTATAAACGATATCCCCCGTCACTAAAACAAACTGTGGTTTTTGTTGATAAACCTGGTTGGCAATTTCAGCTTGCTGGGGGGTGCCGGCTCCACAGTCACCAAATACGGCAAACTTAGTTTGAGGTTTTTTTGTACGGGTTGCAAATAGCCCTTCTGCTATGGGCTTTCCATTTAAAGAAACGCGGTAAGAATATTCTGAATCAAATTTTAATCCGGTTAATACAGCACGATATAGAAGGGTAGTCTTATTATTTAAATGGAGTGTTACAAAAGATAGTTTAGCTGTGGTTACACTTTGTTCAAGAGGGCCTAACCCGAATTCTACTTTGTATTTTCCAGGAATACTATCGGTTTGCCAAATCAAGACCTTTCCTTCTTTCCTGAGCGTGGATACATTACCTGGCTGAAGGTAAGGTTGAACCAAAAGGTGCTGACCCCAGGAGGAAAAGGCCAGGAGGAAGGCGAATACCGAAAGACAGATTCTGATCATTTTGGTTCTACAATAATTCACTTCTTTCTATTTTTTAGTGACCTTATCCATTGGAAAAAAATTAGTAAAAATTCGTGCTGGCAATGCGTTCGACTGTGCCAATGCCTCTTCAAAAATACTTCGTCCTTCTTCATACCTTCCACCAATCATGTAGGCGCCCATCAACTCGAACAACAACCAGGAATGTCGGTTGGATAATCGGCTTGCAGCAAGCAAAGCTTCTATGGCCAGATCATATTCTTCCAGCCCAAGGTGACTTAATCCTACGGCACGTCTTGCCATGAACGACTGAGGGTCACGTTCCACCGCCTTCTGTGCTACTTTGAGAGCCTCTTGAAACTGCCCATGATGGAGGAGTGAGTAGGCTTGCAAGAAATGCGGGATCATGGTAACTGGTTCAAGTCCCACTTCATCAAAGTTATTTTTGATCTGATTGAGATACAATTTATATCGGCTAGGGGCAGAAGGATTAGTGGGGTTAACAGCAAAGACTTTGTTGAAATACTGCTCTGCTTCAGGCCAATTCCATTCATATCCCATGTTGATGAAGGCGAGCGTTGCAAAGGCATCTGTTAGCGTGGAATCAATTTGTAACGCTTTTAGTGCAGCCTCCTTTGATTTAGTAAAGGCTTCTTCAAAAGGAGTCAAATTATAATAACCCAAGAGTACGTATGCCTTTGCCATTCCAGAGAAGGCAAATGCAAATTGTGGATCAAGGGCAACGGCTTCTTGAAAACAACTGATACTTTTTAAGAGGTGCTCTCCCTGTTTGTTCCAATAGTAACGGCCCTTCAGGTACATATCGTACGCAGAAGCGTTGGGTGTAGATACCTTCTCAACCATCTTCCGTTCACTTTCACGAATGGTAGCATTCAATTTTTCTGCAAGTGTATACGCAATTTTTACAAGGCAGGAGAAAATATCATTCCATGCGATATCAAATTGCTCTGACCAAAGATCAACGCCAATCTCCGTGTTATTTAGTTTAACATTTATCTTAATCCGGTCACCGGTCTTATGAACAGAGCCCTCTACGACAGAGCTCACCCCCAGCTTTTCTCCAACTTCCCGCAGTTTTAGCTTTCCGCTTTTGAATGGATAGGACAGGGAGCGATTGATTACTTTTAAATCTTTTATATTGGCCAACATAGTTAGTAGTTCATCCGTCAGACCTTCACCAAGATACTCCTGG
Source organism: Bacteroidia bacterium (assembly GCA_031401775.1). Lineage (GTDB taxonomy): Bacteria > Bacteroidota > Bacteroidia > Cytophagales > Cyclobacteriaceae > ELB16-189. The sequence goes on from JANNRV010000040.1 coordinate 15,997, forward strand.
TCATTATCACTACCCGCACAAGTAAAAGGTAATAGCGCAATTGATTTGACACCAGGGATTTTACTTTTGACAGCAGGGATAGAAGTATCAAGCAACGGTTTAGACTCGCCACTCATTTTGCTGGGCTTCTCACCATGCTTCAGTGCCTGAATAATATCCTTTACCGCATTAGCCACTTTATTAATCTGATCGCGATAAAGGGTACGGTTCGCATTTTTAAGTGGATCATCTTCTGCCGCGCGTAGCGGACGATTGACACCGGGAGATTTAAAAATGAAATCAATGGCTCTGAGTTTGCCTTTCAATTCCTTTTCAATAATGCTAATGTCATCGGCATCAAGTTCATGGATGCGTACGGGTAGCACGCGGTTGGCAACATTTCCATTGAGCAGCTTAACGGTAAGACCAAATCTGTCTGTGGCGGCTATCTTAGTAAAGGCCTGAAATTCATGCTTCCAGGCAAAACTTTCAGTATCGCAATAGGTCTGTGAAATGATAGGAATAAACAGCAGTGCTTTAAGTTTAGGAGCAAGGGATTCATCCACATTTTGGGTTTCCAGTAAACCGTCATGCGGATTTTCATCGAAGTAAATACTCACTTTACCTTTAACAGTTGCCTCCAGTTCCAGGCTAAGGCTGTCAACGAATTCGGTAACCCATCCATCTGCTTTTTTTTGCGCTAGCGTCCTATTGTCGTTGTGACGATAGCTGATGAAAATATCATATTCAAAATCGCGAATCTGGGAAGCCATATATCAAACTTACGCGAATTCAAGGCTTCTCACAAAAATCCTATAGGCTAGCCTGAGTTCGGGTTTCGCATTAAAGTCTGTTCTTGAAAACCCATTAAGTTATCGTGGGGTTATAGTGTGAGAACCCTACCATGAGTTGATTGCTCCTCAGAAAACCTCTTTTTAGAGGCTTCGGCTGAAGTTGAATCTAACGCCCTTTTAAATTCCACCTATTAGAGGCTACCCTCTCCCTAAAATGCACTAGCTTTATATAAATGCGGTTTTCTGGGCTATTTGTATCAAATGTATCAGAGAATGTATCATCAGGGATAGGCATGAGGGCTTAGGCTTCCCCAATTTTGGCTAACGAAATTTAGCCAACAAAAATTGAAATGAAGCCAATAACCCCACAGGAGAAAAGCATTCTGGAACTGATCGGGCAAGGGTTTTCAACCCGCAAAATTGCCCAGGTTCTTAAGATCAGTTTCCACACCGTACAAAGTCATCGTAGAAGTTTGTTGAAAAAGTTCGATGCCGGTAATTCTGCGGAACTAATTCGGAAAGCTTTGGAAGCTAGTGATCGGGAAACTATTAACGATAACTTATTAACCCCTGAGATATGAATACTCACCTCAACCTATTTCTAAAAGCCGCCTTGTGCTTTTCAAAATCAAAGATCAAGGAATGTTTCCTTGTTGTGTTTGCAGTGATGGTGTCTTTCGGTGCGCTGGCCCAGGACCGGTTGGTTCAAGGTAAAGTTGTTTCCGGAGAAGACAATTCGCCCATTCCGGGTGTAAACATTGTGAGCAAGGGAACAGCCGTTGGTACGGTCTCTGATGCGGAGGGTCACTATTCCCTACAAGTACCATCTGCTACTACGCACCTCGTCTTTTCGTTCATCGGATTTAAAACCTTTGATATTGAACTGGGAGAAAGGTCAGTAGTGGATGTAAGTCTTCAACTTGACATTACTCAGCTTTCTGAAATAGTGGTCACGGGCACAGGTGTTCCTACGGAAAAAAGAAAACTAGCCTTTGCCGTAGAATCTGTATCCACAGAAAAGCTCCCCATCGTACCAACAGCAAGTATCGATCAGGCGTTGGTAGGGAGAATTGCAGGAGCACAAATATCCTCCATCAATGGAACGCCAGGTTCTGAGATAAATATTCTGTTGCGTGGTATCAACACGCTCAACCGGGTTACCCAACCCATGATCTTAATGGATGGAGTTCAAATGGGAGCCACCTTATTAAGTTCTATCGATCCTAACTCCATTGAAAAAGTAGAGGTCATTCAAGGCGCGGCTGCCGCTACCATTTATGGAGCTCAGGGTGCCAACGGAGTTATTCAGTTGTTTTCGAAAAAAGGAAAGAGCGGCACTATACACGTTGACTTTTCAATTGGAGTTGCCATGAATGAATTTCTGAATGTGGGTGGCTTACGAAAGGCGAACCTTCACGGATTTACGACAAACTCCAAAAATGAAGTAACGGTTGCTGGCAACACTTCAGTTCTTTTGACGCAAGATCCTGCCACGTTATTGTATAATGGAAACGTAGGCTATAATGCATTTGATCCATCGCTTAAGGTTGATAAGCCTTACGACCAAAATCTACAGTATGTGGACCACTTCAAAATGTTTTTCAAGCCGGCCAATACCACTAACTATAGAATTGCTGTTTCCGGAGGAAGTGAAAAAATGGACTATAATATTTCCGTGGCAAAGACAAGACAAGAAAGCAATTTTAGAGGTGATGGATATAATGAACGGTCGAATCTCACCCTGAACCTGGGGGTTGAGCTGGCGAAGGGGCTTCGGTTGCGGTCCATCACCCAATTGATATATAATCGAAACACTATCAATTATCAAGAAAAGCAAGATTTTGGGTTAGGAACAAGTTTTCTTTCCATGCTTCAAGTAAGGCCGTTTGCTGATTATGAAAAAAAGGATTTGGATGGAAACTATGGCGCCTTTTATGGCACTGCCGCCAGCATCAATCAATTCAATCCACTTTACCAATGGCAATACAGCAGTGCGCTTGACAATAAGATTGATATTTTGCAGAACCTTAATCTCACCTACTCTTTTCCAAAATATCTTGACCTTGATTTGCAGTATGGTATTAATTATCAAGATCGAAATTTCAGAAATGAAATAAAAAACCAATCCCTAAACAATAACTCGAATCTATCTAACCGATGGACAAAAGTTTTTAATTATACTGACAATACCGGTGAGATTTTTGAAAATAATTATGATCGGACTTTCCAGAACTTTAAAGCCAGCGCAATTCTCCATTTTGAATTGGACAAGGATTTCAATCTGCAAATTCCCATAAAATCATCAACACAAATCACCTATGATTACCGTGGTGATAAGTTACATAGATATACAAGTTATGCCTTAGGCATGCCGCTAAGTCCCCCGCTAACGGCCACGCAAGGAACTACTTTTGGTATTTATGAAGATTACAGGGAAGAGTTTGTAACGTTTGGCTACCTGGTGAACCAGCGATTCGATTACAAAGAATTAGCCGGGGTCTCTGGTGGTTTCCGTAGTGACTACTCTTCTTCTTTTGGCAAAGGCTCCAAACCATTCACATTTCCCAGAGCTGATGGATACTTTCGTATTTCCGGCCTGGACTTTTGGAACAATAGTGGAATCTCCAAGCGGATTCTCGAGTGGAAGCTGAGGGCAGCCTATGGTGAAGCGGGCATCCAACCCCGACCCTTTGACCGTTACATCACGCTCAATTCAAAGCCACTGGGAAACACCAGCGCACTTTATATCCCATCCGATCAAAGTAATGCTGATCTCAATGTAGAAGTGTCAAAAGAATTTGAAGCGGGCACAGATATCTTTCTGGAAGGGTTCAAGGGCAACTGGCTCAGAAATTTTCAGCTCTCGGTATCCTACTGGACCCGAAAAACAGACAATGCTATATTCCGCGTAGATGCAATACCCTCTTCTGGATTAGCTTCAGTGTTGGATAATACTGTGGCGCTTGCATCCGATGGATTACAAACTTCGCTACAGGCATCCTTATTCAAAAGCTCCAGGTTGGCCTGGAATATGACCACTAACTTCAGCAAGCAAAGTTCCATGATAGCGGCTGTGAAAGGGGACACGATAATCGGTTTTGGGACGATTATCGCTGCCGGTCAATCAGTAGGAGAACTCTATGGCGTGCTCATGCTGAATGAGGTTGATCAACGTGACCCTAATGGAAAACCTTTCATTGATCCTACGCAACAAGCCGATTACGAAGTGGCGAGCAACGGTTGGGTGGTAAGCACTGCTACGAAGCAACCCTATCTTACACCGAATAAATATGGTCTGGGGAATCCCAATCCAAAATTCATGATGACGTTTATCAATGATTTTTCGTATAAGAAGTTCATTACATTTTCATTCCAGGTAGATTGGCTCAGGGGAAATCATTTATACAACGAGGCCAAGCAATGGATGTACCGCGATGGCGTACACTCGGACTACGAAAAGCCCATAACCATCAATGGTGAAACGGGTGCATGGGCCTCATTTTACAGGGGAGCCTATGCACCCGGAAACAACTGGCAGAAGAACTATTTTTATGAAGATGCTTCCTTTGTCAGGTTACGAAACGTATCTATTGGGGTTGATTTTGCGCGTATATTCACCATTAAACATATTACTAAACTTCAGCTCATTTTGTCGGGCCGGAATCTGTGGACGTACACAAAATACACTGGTTTGGATCCGGAAATAAGTACCTATGGTGCCCCTAATGTTTTTTTTGATGCAGATTCCCCTTTGCTGCGGGGTATCGACAGGGGCACTCAGCCAAATCTTAAAACCTATCAATTCACTTTTATTGTTGGCCTGTAATTTTAAAGCTATGAATAAGATAAATCGTTTCGCAATGTTAGTTTTTTTGATCCTGCTATTCGGATGTAAGGATCAGTTGGATATTGTCAATCCAAATAAGCCCACACCTGAGAATGTAAAAACAGAGCAAGGTATTTTGTCTTTTGCGCAGGGGGCTCTCTACGTCAATGGACTCCAACAAGATAATTTCCTTTATTTCTTTTCCAGTGTGTTAAACACTCATGAACGCACTGGTGATCTGGTCGGATCGAATGAAAACCCTGCCGAAGTGTATTGTCCTGATAATATTACTCTGGACAATGGCAGCAATTTGATTTCCATTAATCCGAATGGACAAAAGCAATATTTAAAAGATAACAATACCCCCTCCAACAAGTACAATACCTTTTACGTTGAATGGAAGCTCATGTATGCTATGAATAATGCCATGAACAACGTGCTCGCCAATGTGGATGAGATTGTAATGAGCGATTCAAAAAAGAATACGCTTAAAGCCTGGGCTTATTTCTGGAAGGGATTTTCCTACAGCAGAATTGGCTCCATGTATTATGCCGGCATAATTAATGATGAGCCAAACAAGACCAATAGTAAATATGTAACGAGGGAAGAGATATTGATCGAGGCGGAGTCCAATTTTGTTAAAACAGAAACGCTATTACAATCCCTTACTGGCAATCAGGATTATGAGGAGGTTCTAAGTAAGTTAATTCCAAGTACCTGTCAGGTGGGAAAAGGCGAGGCGCCAAGTACTGTGGAATGGATACGGAATATTAACACCATGCGGGCTCGTAATCTGTTACTAAATACACCTGTCATTTCCATGACGACTACTCAATGGGATAAACTGTTAACATTAACTTCAAACGGAATCAAGGTATCGGACAATACTTTTACGGTCAGGACGGATGAACTGGGCAATCTTCTTCCGGCTCTTGAGTATACCGCAGCACAAGCCATCGGTCCTGATGCAGATGGCGGTGGATTTCTCACAAAAGTTGGTGAACGCTTCATCCAGGAATTCCGATCAGGCGATCAGCGCTTCTCTAATAATTTTAAGCAAATACCCACATGGATTGGACCGGATGATCGTGGAGCCGGTAGCAACACCCGCTTTGTGTTGGTAGATAAAGGCAATGGAATTGCAGGTGCTGTCGTGATGGTAGACACAGAGGTTGGCGCTCATGAGCTATACATTGCCGGCTCCTATGAAGAGAATGTGCTCATGCTGGCAGAAGCCAATATCTATAAAGGTAATATTGATGCAGGACTTGCAGGGATTGATGAACTCAGAAATTATCAGGGAGCTGGATTGGCAGCCACTGCCGGTACCGGCCTTACGGCTGATCAGGCAAAAGAGGAATTGAGACGCGAGCGCAGGGTAGGCCTAGCCTTCCGGGGATTTGCATTCTATGATGCGCGAAGATGGGGTGTCTTAAAAAATGGAAGAACAGGGTGTGTGGTGGTGGACTTTGATGGAACCGTGAGTACCAATGCTACGATTCAATATGGTTATTTGGATTATTGGGATGTGCCGGTTTTTGAATTTTTCTATAACCCGGCTTCTGCGGACAGCGCTCCGATTGTGAATCCAGATTAGCATAAAGTGTCCTACATCCTGCCTGTCCGGTAGGCAGGCTCAAAGATGTAGGACACTTAGAAATTTGCACTAACTTTAAAAAGACCAACACTCAAACTAGTAATGAGACGATTGTTATTCCTACTTCTTTTCTTATCAGCACTACTTATAGCTGCTCCAACTGCTTTTGCCCAATCCAATCACAAGATCATAAAATATACCTACACTGATGGCCTGGTTGATGAGGCCGTGTTGGAAGTATATTGGAGATTGCCATGGCTAACAATTTCAGAGAGGCTTATCACGTGGCGTATGTAAGTTTATATTATGCATTTGATAGTATGCCTGAGGAGAGATAAAACTTCATTACCTTTCAACTATGCTGAATAAAGTCCAGGATAAGAATACGAAGCGTTCACTGGCAGCCATTATGTTCACCGACATAGTCGGCTTTACAGCCCTGATGGGAGAAAGTGAAGAAAAGGCATTGCGCTACCGGAGAATTAACCGTGAAATCCATCAGCAGCAGATTGAAACTGCCGGTGGCACCTGGCTCAAAGAAATGGGAGATGGCACCATGGCAAGTTTTGCCAGCATCACCGAAGCGCTCCAAGCTGCCATTGAAATCCGGAAAATCTGTAAGCAGGAGATGAATGTTGAATTAAAAGTAGGCATTCACTTTGGGGAAGTTACCAATGAAGATAATGATGTCTTTGGCGATGGGGTAAATATTGCCTCACGCATTGAGTCGCTGGCCGCTGGAGGCGGAATAGTGATTTCAGAAACAGTTTACAGGGATATCAAAAATAAAACAGAATTTAAGACGGCATTTATTGGCGAGACCACTTTAAAGAATGTTGCCGGCCTGCATAAAATCTACCAGGTACTGGATGGGGATTTAGTAAAGCCAACCGTTAAGATTAGGAACAGTAGAAAGAGCAGCATCTTATTGGCTATAGCAGCAACACTTATCTTGCTGACAGCGGTTTCGTATTTCGTTGTGCGGCCGAAATTATTCGACACAACAGCTAAGAATACCTCAATTGCCATTCTTCCCTTTCACAGCCAATCAGAGGACGAAAGCCAGAAGCAATATGGAGTCGGTCTGGCAACGGAGATTCGTTCGAGACTTTCACAGAGCAAACAATTTAACTTTATCAGTGCCATGCGGGCCACCATGGGTTACGCGTATACGGATTCGCCAGCTAAAATTGGTGAGGAATTAGATGTTCAATATATATTAAGCGGTATCTACCAAATCCTGGGCGAGCGGATAAAAATTGATGTTGAGTTAGTGGATACGCAAACGGGCGGGGTAGTCTGGAATCTTTCATTCAATGAGTTGTTTACAGATGTCTTCGAACTCCAATCAAAGATTGCTTCAAAAGTATTTAATGAATTCTCGATCACCGATACTCAAGATGAAGTTGTGCCAACACAAAACATTGAAGCCTATGCCCATTATCTGAAAGGCCTGGAGTTAGAGGCAAGAGGAACAAAACAAAAACAAGGAAAACGAGAAGCAGAGGAACAGCTCGGCCTGGCCATTCAAAAAGATTCATCCTTTATTGACCCTTATGTTGCCCTGGTTCGGGTGAAAACCGGTTGGATATTTTTTAATCGTAGGTTGAAAGGAAAAGCGGAATACGACAGCGTGCTGAACGAGGTCACGAGTTTAAGAGATTACGCGAAGGTGCATTTTTCAGGCTCACCAAAATACGCCTTGATCCAGGGATTCATCAGTTATCGTATCGATCAGAACTATGAGGAGGGGCAGCAGCTTTTTGAAAAAGTGCTGGCCGATGATCCGGAAAACTTCGATGCTAATTTCTATATAGGCGTTATCTACAAACGCAAATTGATGCACAAGGAAGCCATCGATCATCTTACGAAGGCAAGAAAACTGGAGCCCAGTCGGGCTGAAACTTGGCAAGAAATATTGATTGTCTTTGCAACCATGGGCGACTACGCCTCAGCGGAGAAGGCGTATCATAATGGAGCTATTCTTGGATTGAAAAATGATAATGGCATTTTTTACGACCAAGGTAAAACAGTGCCCGGGGGAAAAGAAAAAGACCCTATCGGGTATTTTATTGATAAAAAAATAATTGAAAGAGATATTGCGGGATTGATTGACATGCTTGATACAACCAAGATGCTTGACCCAATAGATAAGGCTTTCAGGAAAACACTATGCTATTGGGGATTGGGAGTTCAGGACTCGGCAAGGCACTACGGTCAATTTTTTCTGGACCAGACCGGTGGACAAGTTGGATATAATTACACGGCTTTCGTAAACGCGGCTCTCGGGAATAAGGAAAAAGCCATAGGGTCTATTCATGAAGGAATTAGAAATTTGCCACCTTGGGATAAAATGGAATATTGTATTAAAAAGCATCTGGAAATCGGAATATTAGCTGGACTTGGTGATTATGAGGAAGCCACCGAATTACTCATAAACCTCAATCGGGAATATCCAGAATATGGCCGATATGGCATTCTCTTTAATGACCCTATAACTGACAAGATCAGACGGGAGTCTCCTGAGTTTGTTAATGCGCTGAATAATTTGAAACTTCCACATAAGCTTGATTTGGAAGGACGTAGCAAGTTTTAAACTTAATGTAGGAGCAGGGCTGGCACCCGTTACCGGAAGAGGATTAACAGATGCACAAGCGAAAGAAGAACTTAGACGTGAAAGAAGAGTAGCATTGGCCTTCCGGGGATTTGCATTCTATGATGCGCGCAGGTGGGGCGTTTTGAAAAACGGCAGAACAGGTTCTGTTGTGGTAGACTTCAATGGTGTAGTAAACACCAATGCCACCATTCAATATGGTTATTTGGATTATTGGGATGTGCCGGTTTTTGAATTTTTCTATAACCCGGCTTCTGCTGATAGCGCTCCGATTGTGAATCCAGATTAGCATTAAGTGTCCTACACCTCAAATGTGTAGGATACTTAGAAATTTGTTCTAACTTTAAATAGACCAACGCTCAAACTAATGAGACGGTTGTTATTCCTGCTTCTTTTCTTGTCCGTGCTCATTGTAGAAGCTCCAACTGCTTTTGCCCAAACCAAGCACCAGTTTATAAACTATACAACAGCCGATGGGCTTGACACTAATGTAACTGCACAGGTAGTTCAGGACGGACTTGGTTTCTTATGGTTCAATCACTATACCCATCTTAGCCGCTTCGATGGATATGAATTCAGAATTTATAAGCACAACCCCAATGATTCCATGTTGAATCTTGGCCAACAGTTATTAGATGGTCTCCAGGTAGATGAAACTGGTAACCTATGGATTAATAATATGGCAACGGGTATCGGTAGCGGTTATCTCCTGAAATACGATAGAGCATTGGATGGATTTATTCCATATAAACCCAACGTGAGCGCGTATATCAATTTCATATCTTCAGAGAAAACTAAACCAATACTATGGTTGGGTGCGCGACAGGGAGGCGGTCTTTTTGAATACAACACTGAAACCGGAGAAGTAGATAATTACTTTAATCACCAGGTGGATTCCATTCAACAGATCACCAATAATAGTATTCGCGGAATAAAGCAAAAGGATTCCTACTTGCTGTTGGCTACCCGAAATGGCTTTTGGAAATTTGACAAATCAACTAAAACTTTCAGCAGGCCTACGATTAGCCCACACGATACATCGTTTCTTTTTTCCGGGCGGGTAAATTTTCCAAAAAGGCACTGGATTTTTTTGTGGGATCAGCGACTTTTAGTAAAGATTGACTCAACGCTATCAATCATTAAGAGGGTGAATCTGCCACACGAAATTCCACAAAATGTGCGTACTTATGATGTGGATGATCAGGAAAGAATTTGGTTTCAGACTAACAAGGGATTATATCGGTTCGATCTAAACGATAGCTCGGTAATATTATTTGACAATTTGAATCGTGGAGGCACGGGGTATGATGTAACAGTCGATATAAATGGAAATGTTTGGTCCGTTAGTGATTTAGGAATAGCAAAGTTTGTTCCTCCGGATTTTCCGTATTATGTGAGTAGTATTCAGAATGATGATGGCAATGCTTTCGCAATGTCAAGTCAAATAATAAAAGGCCAGAAAGGAGAATATTCCATCATCTCTGGCGGCTACAATTACATAGGAATAGCCCCGGTAAAATTGGACTCAGTTGACGTTAAGCCGTTTCACTTTGCTGGTCAACGGGATATTCCATCCAGCCATGGCAGAGTTAGTAGAGGAAAAAATACTTTATGGATCAGTACCTGGGGTCGGGGCGTGATTGGAATTCCCATCCACCATGAGACAGGCTTACCTGATAAAGAAGGCATCATTTATTTTCCACATGATCCCGATAATCCTAATACCATAAATACAATGGAAGTAAATATTGTTTATGAAGATGATCATTCCAATTTATGGGTGGGCACTTTAGCCGGTTTAAGTAAGATAAATCTTAATCTCAAATATGGTTCGAAGGGCTCAGTTGAACATTTCAAACATAGTGCGGCAGATACAACATCATTAAGTTCAGATGTTATTAATTACCTATTACCCGAGGACGATAATTTACTTTGGGTAGCAACCGATAAGGGGCTTGATTTACTTCGGAACGGTAGCTTTCAACATGTGTCCAAAGACAAACAAAGTGTAGGTGTTCTGTTAAAAGCAGGTGATGGTACCCTTTATGTGGGCAGAAATGGCGGAATTTCTTCTGCAAGTAAGGCCGACAACTATTCGCACCTGGTTAAATCAAAGGTGACAGAAGACGTCTATGACTTTCTGGAAGACAAGGAGAATCGCTTGTGGATCACCACTCCCAAAGGCCTGCTATTTTATGATCCACGCGAGCAAATCGCCCTCAATTTTTATGACCGGGATGATTTATCAGGACTCCAGTTGTTGTCAAAATCAGACAATGGTATTGTAATGATTTCGGCTGGTCCTACTATTATTACCTTTGATCCAACCACCTTAAAGATTGCAAGGAATACTACGTATCCTTTGCTAACAAAACTGGAGGTAAAAAACAGACTTCCTGTTATTGGTAATAGACCTGCCGGTAGAGACGATTTCAAACTTTCTACGGATGTTACTGTATTGGACGAGTTGGTATTGGATTACCTACACAACGATTTTTCTCTTGAATTCTCGGCTATGGATTTGACCTCTCCAAAGAAAAATTTGTATCGATATCAGCTAGTAGGTTACGATAAAGAGTGGATTGAAACTGACTGGAAAAAGCGTTCGGCAACCTACACCAACCTGCCGGCAGGAGATTATACTTTCAAAATAAAAGCCAGCAACCACCATGGTGTGTGGAATGATCAGGAGAAAACACTTAAAGTAAAAATTCTTCCTCCGCCCTGGCGCACGTGGTGGGCGTATACTGGTTACTTGATGCTGGTGGCAGGAGCACTTGTGCTAGCGCGAAAGAACATTGTCCAGCGGGAGAGACTTAAATCAAGCCTGCAACTTGCCAAAGTGGAACAAGAGAAAGAACACATTGAACTTGAGAAAGCGCAGGAAGTAGATCGTGTTAAAACCTCTTTCTTCACCAATATTTCTCATGAGTTCCGCACTCCGCTTACTTTGATCAAAGGGCCAGTACAAAATATTATTGAGCAATTTGTTAGCGGGCAGAAGGAAATTGATAAACAGAAAGTAGTTGAGCAATTGAAACTTGTCCAGCGTAATTCAGATCACCTATTAAAGCTCATCAACCAACTCCTTGATCTGGCCAGACTGGAATCAGGAAGTTTAAAGATTGAAAAGTCAGAAGGTGATTTGTACTCTTTCATTCGAGCCATTGCCAGCTCGTTCGAATCTTTTGCGCGGCAGAAGAATGTTAACATTGAAATCGATGTCCCGGCTTTGAACCAGCCAGCCCTCTTTGATAAAGACAAACTTGAAACCATTTTGATCAACCTGGTTAATAATGCGATTAAGTTCACACCAGCGGGAGGAGCCATTTCTGTTACTGCTGAAGTTATAAACGAACAACCAATAACGAACAACCAACAGCTCGCGCTTCGCGTCAAAGACACAGGCATTGGCATTCCCGAAGATCAACAACATAAAATCTTTGAGCGTTTCCACCAGGTAAGCGAAGCCCATAAAGAAGTGGGAACGGGCATTGGGCTTTCTTTGGTGAAAGAGCTAATTAATTTGATGGGAGGAAGCATTTCAGTGAAGAGCGAAGTAGGAAAGGGCAGTG
>JANNRV010000041.1:0-26300 GCA_031401775.1 Bacteroidia bacterium
GCAGTAAAGATTACGTCAGTTCATTGACGACAGCCAAAGAGTACAACAAAAAATTTCCTCAAGATTTTAGATTGAGCATGCTGCTGGCGAAAACACTCTTGCTGAATAAACAGTATAAAGCATGCACGGATTTGTTGGCCAAGACTTCAATCCTTCCGTATGAAGGAGCTACGGAGGGCCGCCAACTCTATAGAGAAGCATGGCTCATGCAAGCCGTGGTTAATATCCAATCCAGGAATTATAAAGGTGCTCTCAACGCAATTCATACTTCAAAGCTATGGCCGGACAATCTTGGTGTAGGGAAGCCGTATGACGAGGACATTGATTTACGACTCGAAAATTACATGGAAGGACTATGCCTGGAGCAAACTAAGCAATCGGACCAGGCTATTAAGAAGTGGATTGAAGTTATTGAAGCAAAATCAAATGGCAGGAATTTAAACGAACTCATGAAAGCTCTTTCGTTTGCTAAACTGGGAAAACAGGAAGAAGGAGAGAAGGTACTCACCGATTGGATTGAAAAACACCCCGAGAGTAAACTTGCTCAATGGGCCATGGCAGCGTATGGTGATAATCCCCTCAAGATGGATGTAGAAGGGGATGAAAATTTTGGAATCATTAAGGCTTTACTAACTAAAAAACAATGATTAGAATTCACCAACCTGCGTTAGGGTCTATAAATGACATTCCCTTTCTAAGCATAGGGTGTTTGGATTATTAAGGCTTCAATATCAGTTTATTTTTAGAAACCGGTTCAATCTCTCCTCTTTTCATAAGCATCTTTCTAAATTTGCCTGTAGCAAACATCTCCGCTTCATCCTGATAGAACGGACTCATTACGTTGCCCGATTGACCGGTGGGAGAGACAGTTTCCCCTTTCTCGATTGCACCAAAGTCAGTGATCTTTCGTAATGCAGGACCACCACTCACGTGAAAATAGCCGGTTGTATCCAGCTCAAAGTGCAGGTTGTTGAGAACCTCATTTCCGCCATCTACCTCAAAAGGACCCACGCTAAAGAATTTATCCAGAAGTTTAACAGCTCCAAGCGGATGATTATGTTTTAAGGTATGGATTTTTCCCCATACCCATTGATCTGGATTTTCTCCACAGGTTTCTTTAAGCAATGTAAGTGTTCGTGATGCCGCCTTTTCAAAAATCATCACCCTGGTTTCTTTTACAGCTTTTGTAGTTATGTCATCCCACCAGGGAGAGCCTTCATTTTTGATAAATGAGTTAACCGAATTCTTGGGTGTGGAGGTGGCCAGGATAGAGTGAAGTGCTTCGGCACCCAATTCATCTTTCATGCTACTGTAATAAATCTGCGACAGCATATTGTAATAAACAGATGGAGCGGTGTCGGTGCGCTTATGATCACCGTTCCAATTCTGAAGCAAAGAAATGAGCGGAGCGAATTCTGGTTTATTGGAAGATGTAAGAACAGCAGCCATTTCTTTAGCCACTTCCGGAGTGCTGTTGGAAACCACATCCAAATTGATTTGCTTCATATCTTCTGGCGACCATTTTCGATCTTCTTTCAAATATCCATTAATACGACCTGCTCTTGCTTTTGGATAGTAGTATCCTGGAAAGTAGTTCCCATCAATGGTATCAGGCTGGTTATTCGCTGAATAGATATAGTTCCAGGGAGGGTTAACCGAGTGTGGATTTTTTGAGAAATCATGAAAGCCCAAATACTCGTCATTGCCACTCGCTCCATCTAAAAATAACTTTGACTGAACATGCTTAGGCCGAATAGGCAACTTGGCACTGGCCCACCAGGCAATATTACCATCCACATCGCCATACATCATATTGAGGCCTGGTGACGAGATTTTTGAGGCAGCTTGCTGAGCCTCTGCAAATGTTTTGGCGTGATTCAATAGATAGAATGCCTGAAGTGCGTTGTTGTCCAACTGGGTGAGCATCCAAGATAAGGCAACCGGTTTATCCTTTGGGGTATGATCAATAATTCCATTGATCAATGATCCGTGACGGGAAGATCTGATCTCAAAGTTTACGTCTGCTTCACCTTTGATTTTAATAACTTCAGTTCGTGTTATAAGTTGTTCCCATTGGTCCTTGAATTTTACCTGATTCTCATTTTCGGGGTTAATCGTTTCCTCAAAAAAATCGGCATCATCATTTTCAAACATCGTTATTCCCCAGCCGGAATAACGAGTATTCCCCAAAGTTCCAAACGGGATGCCAGCAAGATGATGTCCATAGAAACTATTTCCCGGATATTCCAGATGAGCTTCATACCACACTGCGGGCTGGCCAAAGCCGATATGCGTATCATTGGCGAGAATCGGAAATCCAGTAGTAGACTTTTCAGCAGAAACCACCCATCCGTTACTGCCACTCCAAAGCGGAACGGGTAGTCCATCCAGTGCTTCATGAATTGCAGCGATCAGAGAATCACCGGAGGCTTTTTTTATTGGCCCGCTATAACTTTTTAATTTCTCAGCATCAGGAGGAGTTTCAATAGCGAAGTCACGCAAGTAGGCGTCACCTAGTTCTGTCTTTATCTTTTGTAAAACTGGATCGACCCGCAGCCCTTCGGCAAAGCCAAAGGACATAAAGCCAATGGCCAGATAAATATCTTTGGTTGTAAATTCTTCTTTCGGAATACCGATGATCGTAAACTCCAGTGGAGTCTTTCCTGTGTTGATGTAGTGATTGATTCCTTTTTGATAGGCAAGTGCTGCTTTCTGGAATGAAGCTGTATCGGTGCTTAGATTGAATTGAGCTTGCTCCTTCGCAAATTTATTAATGCCTAGTGTCCTAAATAGCTTGTCCACCTTGAGCAAATCGGGGCCAAGAATTTCTGATAGTCGTCCTCCTGCCGCATGCCTGAGCATCTCCATCTGGAACAGCCGATCTTGAGCATGTACATAGCCTAAGGCATAGTAGGCATCAACTTCATGTTGAGCGTAAATATGGGGTACGCCATAGTCATCATACAACACCTCCACTTCAGAAATCAAACCCGGCATGTTCTGTTCTCCGGAGTAAACGGGTTTGGTTGTCTGCAGGAAAATATAGATTCCAATAGCAGCAATCAGAAGTAAGGCAGCGATGCCAATTATAATGCGTTTAACTATTTTCATAAGATAGTAGATGAGTGACTGCTAGTTTATAAATCTTCAGATTCACCGTAAGTTAAAAATTTCTACCTTTAACCGTAATTTTGCAATAGAATTTCTATTGCAAAATTTGACGAATGGAAATCACCAATACACCTTCATAGTTATGGCAAACTTTTAGGTGATTTTCATTGTCAAGGTTAAACCGTGACAATCCTGACGTTTACAGTCAGGATTCGTCAGTTATTGAGGTACTCTTTTAACCCTAATGCGTAATATGGGTTTAATAAAATCCGGTTTCCCATGATGAATAGAATATTATTGTCCACCGCCTTTGGCCTGATCATTTCGATTTCCGGAGCGCAGAATAAATACGGTCTGAAGGCAATTACCTACCCGGAATATCAGGAGTCTTTGAAGGCGAATCCCGAAAAAGAATTGGTCGATCTGGAAAAAATTATTCCGGATATGGTAATGGATATCCGCTATGCCACTACCAATAATTTCATGAAGGAAAAAATCTACACTTTATCCAAAGCCTATGCCCGCAAGCCTGTTGCGGAGGCATTAAAGAAAGCTCAGGTGGAATTTAAAAAGATGGGATTGGGAATCATCATGTACGATGCTTATCGCCCGTATAAGGCCACAGTGAAATTTTATGAACTCTATCACGATACAACCTACGTTGCTTCGCCTTACCGTGGCTCCCGCCATAACCGCGGCTGTGCATTGGACATGTCCATTGTGGATTTGAAAACCAGCAAAGAGGTGAAAATGCCCACCGAGTTTGATTCTTTCAAAAAGGAAGCGTGGCCATCAACTCCCATTGCCGATACCGTAGCTAGAAAAAACCGCGAACTCATCATTAAGGTTATGAAGAACAATGGCTTTAAAGTAAATTCTTCAGAATGGTGGCACTTTGATTTTATCGGTTGGCAGAAGTACGAAGTAATGGATATTGATTTTGAGGAACTGGAAGTGAGACCTTAGACACAAGACGTAAGAATCAAGCCTTGGATCTTCGCCTACTTATTGTATTGAACAGCCTTACTACTTATGTCTAGCAGTTAAATTCTAATTATGACAATACAGCAAGCCCAACAACAAGTCGATCAATGGATCAAAACGCATGGTGTTCGTTATTTCAATGAATTAACCAATACAGCGATTCTTACTGAAGAAGTAGGGGAGGTAGCGCGGATTATGGCAAGGCGCTATGGAGAGCAGTCGGAGAAGGAATCGGACAAAGAAAAAGACCTGGGCGATGAAATGGCCGATGTACTTTGGGTATTAATTTGTTTGGCAAACCAGACGGGAGTTGATCTTACGAAAGCATTTGAGAAAAATCTTGAAAAGAAGACCCTGCGAGATAAAGATCGCCATCATCAAAACCCAAAGCTGAAATAATGGCATCTCTAAAAACTTTGTCATGTTGAGCTTGTCGAAACATCTTTTATAGAATATACAATCTAAATCGACTTCGACAAGCTCAGTCTGACACAACATTCGGTTTTTAGAGATGCCAATGAAATGCAGCATTGATCTATTTTTCGTTCTTTACCACCTTCCCTCCGATCATAACAAACTTCACGCGTTGTAATTCAGTGATGTCTTTTAAAGGATCACCGGCTACGGCTATCAGGTCAGCCAACTTCCCAATCTCAATCGTTCCAATCTCTTTTTCTTTCTTAAGCAATTCGGCATTCACTTTCGTTCCCGCTTGAATGGCCTGCATGGGGGTCATGCCCAGCTTTACCAGTTCACCAAATTCGCGCGCAGAATATTCTGGAGGGAAGCCTACGTAATCAGTACCCACTCCAATTTTCACACCTTTCTTGATGGCCAAGCGAAGGGCCTCATACTTTCCTTCTTTTGATTTTTTGCTAAGCTCCAGGGCTTTGGAAAGCGCTTTGCTGTCGGAAACCTTTTCATCAAAGAACAATCCGATCGTGAGGGTTGGAATTAAATACGTACCGTGCTTTACCATCAGATCCATTGCTTCTTCATCGATATAAGATCCATGCTCGATTGACCGGACTCCGGCTTTCACAGCTTGCTTGATGCCTTCTGTGGCGTGGGCATGCGCCATAATGGGAACTTCTCGTCTTCCGGCTTCATCGACAGCAGCCATGAGTTCTTCGTGACTGAAGTGAACATTTTGTGGATTATCACCCACGGTCATGAACGCGCCCGTCATCATGATCTTAATCCAATCGCTTCCGTATTTTATTTCTGTGCGAATGGCTTTACGAATTTCCTCGGGACCATCAGCAATCAATCCATCGGCAATGATGGGCTGCTCGTAAGAGAAATGATTGATGTCGCCTCCGCCACCGGTGACGGAGATGTAATGACCTGCACCATAGATATGCGGTCCGGTAAATAATCCTTTGCTGATCGCATTTCGAATTTCAAAATTGGCATAACCAACATCGGCATCGCCTGCAATGCGAAGGCCCGTCCAGCCAGCCGATAAAAGTTCCTGAACTTTCTTTAGACCCAATAGTGCCTTGGCAGCGGAAGATCCTTGCAAATGAAGAATTTGGTAATTATCCGCTGACTCTAAAGGATGAGCATGCGCATCAATGAGACCGGGCAGCACGGTAAAATTGCCAAGGTCAATGATAGCTGTACCCTTCAGTAAGACAGCTTTTTTCTCAACAGATATGATCTTACCGCCTTCAATCATGATAACTGGATCAGTGATAACATTTCCTGTCCCGTCAATGAGTGTTTTGCAGAGTATGGCTGTTTTTTGAGCAAATGAAATATTGAAAAAAAGAATAAGAAGGAATGTTCCGATTGTTTTCATAAGGCATTGTTATCGGTTAAGAAGAATTCCGTTTTTCAATTTAGGTAATACTTTGTATTCATCTTCAGTCAAACAAAAGTTGATGTCTTTATGAATGTCCAATCTATTGAGTCGCTTAACGTGAGATGAGTTGCTGAGGAAACCCGCCATGTCATTCTTTGCCTGATTATAAAGATGACACGCCATAAGAGGAGCATCACAATCGGGTTCAATATGATTTTTCAATTTTTCTACCAAGGCTCCGGCAAACAAAGTGTCTTCCAGGTTTACTTTTCCTTTCCAGCCGGCACAAACAACAAGAATGCGATGCTCACTCATTAATAAGTACCGCGAGACAGAACCAAGGTTAAGAAAGGAGCCAATGATAACTTCCTTGGCTTCCTTTGCTTTTTCAATTGCCTGGGTACCATTGGTGGTGGTAAAGGCAAGTCGTTGGCCCTTGATTTCATCGTTCATGTATTCAAACGGTGAATTGCCTTTGTCAAATCCTTGTACTTTTTCCCCGTTGCGTTCTCCGGAGGTGATGTATCCTTTTGATTTCATGGCCCTGCAGGTATCCAGGTCAGCAATAGGAGTGATGCTATCTACTCCATGAGCAAAAGCCGTTACCATGCAGGAGGTGGCCCGAAGAATATCCACCACCACCACAGTTCGATCGCATACATCATATAAGTGCATTAACTCCGGACTAAGGCAAACGTCTATGGTTTTCATGTCTTAACTTTGATGGATGTGATGTTTGTGATGATCATGATGGTTTGACTATGATGGGTGTGATTTTGCGATTATTAATCATGGCTTGAATTTTTTATTTTGGAGTCGGTGAAATTCAAGTTTTGTATTTCCGAAATTTATCAACAGACCTACTTCGAGATTAAATGCTTCGAGGTAATTGATGGCTTGGGCTAAGTGAACATTTTCCAGGTTAATAACAGCCTTTAATTCAACACTTATTTTGTTATCAACTAAAAAATCAGCTCTTCTTGAACCAATCTGCTTCAATTTGTAAAGTACAGGCATCTCAAATTCTCTAGCAAAGCCAATCTTTTGTAATTCCATTTCGTACTCCAGCGCTCTTTGATAAATAACTTCTTGAAAACCATTACCAAGCTCATTGTGCACTTCCATAGCACATCCTATGATTCTCCCTGTCAGTTCAGAATATTTATACTCTGATTTTATCATTGTCAGTGACTATGATGAGCGTCATTTTTTATTGTGTCTGATAATTGATCAGAAAAGCATTTATTTTATCACAAACATCACGCTAATCATACCAATCATAGTTTTAGACGAATGGCAACTTACTCACCACCGCCTTTAACCCTTTTCCTCTCACATCAATAAAAATTTCTGTTCCAGGATTTGAGTTTGCTGTAGTCACATAGCCAAGTCCTATTCCAATACCCAGCATGGGTGACTGTGTTCCTGAAGTTACTTTCCCAATCACTGCACCGCCTGCATCCTTTATTGCATAGTCATGCCTTGGAATACCCCGTTCAATCATTTTAAAACCTACCAGCTTTTTGGTTACGCCAACTTCTTTTTGTTTTTTGATGTTGGTTGCATTGGTAAAGTCCTTTGTAAATTTTGTTATCCAACCTAAGCCTCCTTCGAGCGGAGAAGTGGTATCGTCAATGTCGTTTCCATAAAGACAAAAACCCATTTCAAGTCGGAGCGTATCTCTCGCTCCCAATCCGATGGGCTTTATGTTTTCATCTTTGCCTGCTTCGAAAATTGCATGCCATACTTTTTCGGCATTGGATTTATTTACATAAATTTCAAAACCACCGGCCCCGGTGTAACCGGTGTTGCTCATAACAACGTCCTTCACTCCGGCAAATTCGCCAATGGTGAAATGATAATATTTAATGGCCAATAGATCTTCCTTAGTTAGTTTTTGTAAAACATCAACGGCTTTTGGCCCTTGAACTGCAAAGAGGCAAATGTCATCGGAGATATTTTTCATCTCTGCCCCTTTGGTGTTGTATTTGGAAATCCAATTCCAATCTTTATCGATATTGGAAGCGTTCACCACAATTAAATAATCATTGTCTTTGATTTTATACACGAGCAAATCATCAACAATGCCGCCCGTTTCATTGGGCAGGCAAGAGTATTGGGCTTGACCATCGATCAACTTTGAAGCGTCATTGCTAGTTACTCGCTGAATAAGATCCAGTGCCTGTGGACCTTTAATAGAGAATTCACCCATGTGAGAGACATCAAATACACCAACCCCATTGCGAATGGCCATATGCTCTTCGATATCCGAGGCATAGCGGACAGGCATATTATATCCTGCGAAGGGAACCATTTTAGCGCCTAGTTTTTCGTGAAGGTCATTCAGTGGTATTTTCTTAACTTCCATAAATTGACTTTAATGGTGTAAATTAAACATTGATTTTTAGCTCACCTAATTTGGAGCCACCTCAAAAATTTCAGGATTTTCTGTTACGAACCGGGCAAAGGATGATGGACTCATTTTGGTTTTGAGCTTATCTAACGTGCTTTGTGCGTATTCTGAAAATCCCAGTTTTGCAGACTCAATGGTGTATGCTTTTAGAAGTTTTACGGAACCAGGATTCATCGTTAATGCCTCAACAAGGAGATTGAATGAACTGAGCTTGTCTTTATCAGAATGAAGAAATCGAATTGACGAAATGATCGACTCTTCAAAATAGGGATTGCAAGTCGAGAGCCATTCATACGACTTCCTGGCCTCATCTTTTTTTCCTTGCTGCTTCATTATACTTGACTCATAATATAACTTTTCAATCTTTCTTGGACCGGGAAAAGAAATGCCTTTATTAACTTCGATTGCTAGCTTGTCCCATTGACCGTGTGCAGCAAGAAGTTGTAAGTTGAAGTGAACTATTTCTTGATAGAGGTTCTCATCTCTCAATTTTAACCCAAGTATTTTTGAAAATTGTTGACTTGCCAGAGCCAACTCATCCGCTTTCCAAAGTTGATTGCTTCGCTCCATAATTGCTTTGGCCTTGTACTCTTCATCTTGAATGCCTGTTAAAATTTCATTGAAAGATGAAGAATCGCTAGACGAAATTCTGAAATGGATGTATTGATACTTTTCGCGATCGGTCCATGATTTAACTTCAGCTCGGTTGGTGCTTAAGATTTTGATCATAGACTGTGCAACTTTGACTTGCGTTGTATCTTTTATCTGAAGAATACTATCCCACAAAACCAACGCCTCATTTTCTTTTTTATCTTCAGCAAGAGCAAACGCCATATTGATAAGTGTCGGCTTGTAGTTTTGATCGAGGGCATAGTTGAATTCCACCTGGGCAATTTCAGGATCGCCTTGTTGCAGTGCCCACAATCCAAGTAGATTGTAATACTTCCCATTTTGACTTAAGAAAGCAATCTCCCGAAGTAATTTGAAAGCCTTTGCCACCTGACCCGAAGCATAATAAGCCTGTGCCGCACTGAAAAGTAATCCGTCTTTGAAGTGGGAGTTGGATGGCTTTCTTGCCAACATAATTGTTTTTGAAAGTAAGGCCGTGTCTGTTTCATCAAGATGATTAAGGAAATAATTGTTAAGAAGGGAAGCCTTGTAAAGTGTAAGCAGTGTGTCCTTTCCCGGATCAGCAGGAATTTCCATTCGTATGTGTTGAATGGTTGCCAGCGCGAGGGCATTGCTTTTTGATCCATCCTTTCCCCTACTCATTAATTGATAAAGAGAATCGGCCGGATAGGCTAGATTAAATTTTGCACTTAACCCAATCAAATTGGTTTCTGCCTCCGATTGAATGGAAGAATTGGATCGGGCTTCATTCAGCATCAACAACGCTGAATCGCGCAGCTGAAGTCTCCCATAAATTAAGCCCAGTGCATTTTTAAGCAATCCACTCTCCGGAAAATCTTTAAGACCCTGATTTAAAGCAAGCGCAGACTCTAATAGTGCTTCATCTCGCTCATAGGCCTGACTAAGATTCAGATAAGAGAGCTCGGTGGGTCGTGTATCAGCAGCCAACGTGTATTGGTCTTTTTCCTTTTGGTACTCAAGGCGCTCTTCTTCCAAGTTAGCGAGTGCATAGTGTGCATGGTGATTGCGGATGGTGTAAAAGGCAGCCCGTCTATAAAAACTTTCCGCTAATTGACTTTCTCCCTGGGCAAAATAAACATCAGCATAGGCGTTGTAGTATCCAGCAAAAACCTGGTTGACAGACACACGCCAATTGGAATAGGCGAAAAACGTAAACGTTGCAATTAACCCTGCCAGTCGAAGGGTGAAATAGGGCATGTTGGTAGGCTTGTATAATACCTTATATACCTGAAAGTTACTGGCCAACATGGGTGTGAAATTGGCCAGCACATAAGCGAAGAAGATTATTCCATACCCAATGTGACTGTAAATAATTGAGTCCTTTAAGATTTGTAAAGCAGGGTCATTGGCGGTAGAAAGAAAATATCCAATAGAAAAAAAGCAGACAGAAGCCAATCCGATATAGAGATAAATTCCAAAGGGGTTTGCACTAAGGATATTTTCATAGAGTGATTCCCGTTGACGAAAGCCCCATAGACCGAGCAGGGCCGACAGGGTAAGTAGCAGGAAAAAATTGATGGTCATGAAACCCCATTGAATAAAACCTTTCATCTCTGCATAAGCCAGACCAAGGTTGATCAGATAAACAGCACTTAGAACAAGAAAGTGACGAAGGCTCTTGGTAGGGCGAATGCTTCGTGTAATAATAAGAATGAAAGAAGCGGGAATTTCAATGGCAACCATGAAAATAAAAACAATACTTAGGATGATCGAAATGGCAATCCCATTCGCGGCCAAATGAAGGAAGGGTTGTTGTATGGAGGCGGAAAAGAAAAAAGCAATTGCAATCAAAAGGGTAACAAAAGTGATAATTAGTATTCTCTTCAAGAAACTGACACTTGAATTCAAGGCTTGAAAATAGTAGCTCAAGCCTCCGTAAATCACTAATAGACAAAGGGTAGGAATCTTATTGGTTAAGTTAAGGATGCTCATCACTTCGATACGGAAACTTGCAATGAAAAGTATGAAGAGCCCCATGCCAATAAAGTACCAGAATCTTGATAAGGTGGTGATGATCGTCAATACGATGATCATGAAAATGATTAGCACTGAAATAAAAAGATAAGGCGTTACGGAGTTAGGTTGAAGAGGGCCTCCCATGATCCGCTCAAAGACTAGGTAATTATCAGCAGGCAAAGCAATGTCAAAGCCTCCCAAAGAAAATGTGTCGATGGCTACTTCCTGGATTTCCAGTTGCTGAAAATGTTCTTCTTTAATAGTAGGAGCGGGGGAAATAAAATAGGAGATCCAAAGAAAAGTAAAGGAGCATAGAAAAATTGAAGTGCAGACCCAAAATAATTTTCTATAAATGGGCGGCCAATCGTTCCAGAATTGAATCGAATACATATGCTTTTAAAGTGGCCCTGATGGCAGTTTTATTTGTAGAGGGCGAAGATGCAAAAAAATAAAATGAACAACAGCTATTATTCCATCACTTTCGGCACCCTGAAATAATCGTTGTCTTTTTTAGGTGCATTCTTCAATGCTTCATCATGGGGGAGGTGGGTAGTTACTTCATCTTCACGCAGTGCATTGACTTCAAGGCTCATGGTGGTTAATGGCTCTACGCCATCGGTATTGACTTCGTTTAGCTTCTCCACAAACGCCAGGATGCCGTTCATATCCTCCAGCATTTTTTCGGTATTTTTCTCGTCCAACTCCAGCCGTGAAAGATGAGCGATTTTCTGAAGTGTTTCTTTATCTATTTTCATGAATCCTTAGTTCATTGTCTATTATCTTATATACTTTTTCCTTCAACGAATCTGTTTCATTAAGAGACATTCCTGAAGTCTCTATCGGCTCATGAAAGATTATCTTTATCTTCCCTGGTTTCAGAAGAAGGTCTTTTTCATCTGGCAAAATTAGCCAATTGTAAGGAATGGTGACGGGCACGATGGGGATTTGTTTTTGAATGGCCGTGCGAAAAGCTCCATCTTTAAACTTTGCCAAACGGGGAGGCTGACGGGAAATAATTCCGCCTTCCGGATAAATCACGAGACTTTTACCTTCATCAATGGCATCCATCGAACGTTGAAGAGTATTGAATTTACTCTTTAGACTATTCCGATCTACCGTGATGTGTAATTTTCGATACATATAACCAAACAATGGAATTTTTTCCATTTCACTTTTTCCTACAAAAATTGAATTGATTGGATTGAGGCCAAGTGTTGGGATATCAATATACGAAAGGTGATTGGGACAAAAGATATATTGCTTTTTGCTATCCAATTTCGTTCTGCACTCCACCTGAAAGGGGAGGAACGTAAGAACAAAAAGAGATTTGGCCCACCAACGATTAATAATCCCTACAAGTTGAAACTGTTTGGGAAAAAGAATCGGAATAGAAAGGAAAGGGAAAAAGAGAAGAAAGAGTACTCCAAAAATTGCAAGGCCATAATAGGTATGAAGCCTTCTTAAAAATTTCATGAATTAATAAGATTAGTCAATTAGCAGTTCAATGGGTTGGGTTACTTGACATTTTCATTTGGTTTTGGAATAAGAATGATTTCAGTTTGTCTTCCATCAATGTAGCGGACTCCATTCTGGTCAAAGAAAGCGTCTTCCTCCAGTTGAATTCGTACATCTTTTTTCCACTCTGGAATATTGACCGAAGCATTTAATTCAATAGAGTAGGCAGTGTTCAGGTGCAAGGGATAATCTCCTGTGTAGGGCACACCACCTTGCATATCCCACATACCGAGTGTAGTGCCGGAGGCATGTCCGTGATATCCTATCGGATGGGTATAGATGGAAGGAGTAATTCCTTGATCAATAGATTGCTTGCGCGATTCTGCTAAAACCTGATTACCTGTTTTGCCTTCTTTAAAATTACTGGTGAAGATGTCCTGAAGTTGATTACCTCGTTTAAAAGCATTGCGAAGATATTCAGGAGCTTCTGTTTCACCCGCTCTTAATATGTAGGCATGTTGCTGGGTGTCTGTATTCAGTCGTAGATACGTTATTCCAAAATCCACATGAAGCAGGTCTCCGGGTTGAATGACCAAAGGCTGTGGCCGCTTGGCCGTGATGGTTTCTGGTTCGTTGCGTTGAATGGAAACGGAAGTATGAAACCAGGTACCTAAATTTAATTCAGTGATCTTTTGCCGATACCACCATACCACATCTTCAGTGGTAGTAACTCCCGGTTGAATTACCTTATCTGAAAAACCTTCGGCAATAATCAAGTGGGCAATTCTACACAGCTGTGGATAGATGGCCATTTCTTTTTCCGTTCTCGTCTCCAACCAACCTACTGCAAGCTTTTCGGCAGAGACCACATGGTCATGAAGTTTTGTCGGCAGTACCCGCATGAGATTATCATAGTCGTTGGAAGTTAGACCATCGGCATGGCCATAGTTTGCTGCTTTGTTGATCCCAATCTTTTTTGGATTACGCTCTTCAATAATTTTTCCTAATTGCGCCCACTGATCGGGTTGATGATCAGGATCCCACGAGCGTTTAAAAACTTTGCCTACATCATAGCGGGCAACCGCTAGATATTCAACTTCTTTATCTGCTCCTTTATCTAAAACGACCAACATGGTAGTCCTGCGGGCGGCAAGCCAGGTAGCAGGCAACATGGTTTTCAATACAGGGTCTTCATTGTTCTCACGGGAAATAAGAACCCACATATCAAAGCCCTCTCTGCGCATGAGCCCCGGTAACACGGTGCGTAAGCGATCATCCAGGAGCTCGTCAATAATTTTAGCCTGATCACGCTCTGAGAGAATGATCGGATACTGAGCTTGGGAGAGCGTGAGTGTGCAGAGAAAAAGAATTGAGACAGAAAGTAAGTGTTTCATGAAGTCGATTAAAGTTTTGATGAGGGCAAATTTATAGGTTATGTTTTGAATTGAATACGGCATCGCTGATTTTTTAGTATTTCTTCCGAACGCTCCACTTCAAAATGCGATTTAGCATCGTCCATTTTTTCACGAATAGTGCTTCTGATTTCTTTCAGGCTCATGGATTCGATAAAGCGCTTAATATCTTCCCGGTTTTCAAGGACGAGCTTTGGTACCAATACTGGTTTATCGTCATCCCCTTTAGCCACCATAGTAAAGAATGATGAATTAGTATGTTTAACAGTTCCTGTTTTTATATTTTGCGATTCCACCCTTATGCCAACAACCAGAGAAGTCCGTCCTACATAGTTCACCGAAGCATGAAGAGAAACTAATTCACCTACCTCTACGGGCTGAAGAAACTCCACCCGATCTACAGAAACAGTCACGCAATAGGTTCCTGCATGTTTACTGGCTGTGGCATAGGCCACCTTGTCCATTAAGGAGAGTAAAATCCCTCCATGAATCTTCCCGCCAAAATTGGCATAAGAAGGAATCATTAATTCTGTGATGGTGGTTTGAGAGTAGCGTACAGGGCGTTCTTGTTCTTCCATTTGAAATGTTTGACAGGTAAGTTAAGAAGTTTTAGACCAATTGGGCTTGCAAGCGATCCTTATTCCAGTTGTTTTTTAGACAATCGGTTAAATCGTATCACCATTGCAGAGGCGGTTAAGGTAAGCCCTACGAACAAACCTATCCAAATACCATTGGCTCCAAGCCCAAGGGGGAATGCTAACCAATAGCCGAGAGGTAGTGCAATAATCCAGTAAGCAACAAAAATTAAAACGGATGGAATTTTTACGTCTTGGAGTCCGCGAAGGGCGCCTGCACAAACTACCTGTATGCCATCGGATAATTGAAAGAATGCCGCAATGATTAGAAGGGGTGCAGTAAACTCAATGACTGCTTGATCATCAATATAAAGTGAAGGAAGAAAATAGCGCCCGAAAATAAACAGCAGGGCCCAGGCTGTCATCAAGAAGACGCCCATTAAGATCATGGTAAATGCTGCGTTTCTTAGATTTCTTTTATCGCGCTGACCGAGAAAAGTTCCTACCCGAATGGTAGCTGCAGCTCCAAGCCCTGATGTAGTCATGTAACTTATCGTTGCCAGGTTAATCGCAATTTGATGCGCTGCTAAGGCCGTGGTTCCGAGCCATCCCATCATGATGGCAGAAAGACCAAAGGCCCCTGCTTCGAAAATAAATTGGGAGCCGGCCGGCAGCCCTATATGCAGCATTTTAGAAACCAACGATCGGGAATAGTTGCCAAAAGAAAATCCTTTCTGGAATGCCGTAAATCTTTTTCCATAGTAAACATAGAGCATCATACTCAGCGCCATCACACAACGGGCGATGAGTGTGGCCCAACCTGCTCCGTTCAGTCCCATCTCAGGGAAACCATATTTTCCGAAAATCAAAATGTAATTGAGAACAATATTGATCAGGTTACTGCCAATCACAATGACCATCGCCATGCGTGTCCGCTCAAGCCCTTCGGCAAATTGCCGGTAGGTTTGAAATATCATGGTGGGTATGAGTGAGATGGCAATGATGCTGAGGTAGGGAACTCCAAGTTCAACAACTTCGATGGGCTGCCCCATATAAATCATAAATGGCTCAACCGAGAAGATGAGAACGACCAATAGTAGTCCAACAACAACATTTATCAGCGTTCCATTCTTAAGTATCGCAATTATTTTTGATTGATCTCCGGCACCTGCTGCCTCGGCAACCAAAGGCGTAATGGCGTAGGATACACCTACTCCAAAGAACAGGGGTACAGAAAAAAAGATATTGGCAAATGAAGAAGCGGCAAGTGGTATGGCTCCGGTCCAGCCTACCATCACGCTGTCAGCCACACCCGTCATCACTTGCCCGAGCATGCTGAGCATAACAGGGTAGGCGAGAAAAAAATTAGGACGAACGTGTGCTTTAAATCGGGAGATAAGATTCATTAATCGTAGGGTATTTTCTTCTTATGTCTTAGTACTTGTGTCTTGTTACTTGCGTCTTGCTAATTGCGTCTTGCTACTTGAATTTTTCTACCAGCCCTTCATTCTGGCCACCTTTAAAATTCCCATCACACTGAGTCCGTCAGTAATTTTTCCTTCAAGCACCATCGCTACTACTTCGCTGAACGGTAATTTCCAAACTTTCATATCAGCTTCTGTCTCTTCCAGATCGTTGCGGCCTTCTTTCAATTCTTCGGCAAGGAAAACGTATCCAACTTCATCCGAGACAGAATTTGAAAGATGAGTTGTTAAAATTTCGGTCCATCGCTCCGCGACCAAGCCGGTTTCTTCTTTTAACTCACGTTGGGCAGATTCAAGTACATTTTTTTCGATTGGACCACCGCCTTCTGGAATTTCCCACGACCATTCATTCAAGGTGTAGCGATATTGGCCTACAAGCCAAGTATTGTTTTTGTCATCCAGTGCGATTATTCCGATAGCAATATTTTTGAAATGAACTTTTCCATAAATTCCTTTTCCGCCAGCAGGATTGATGACCTGATGTTCTTCAAGTTTGATCCATGGATTATCATAGATATTCTTTTTGGAAAGTGTTATCCAGGGATTGTCTGATTTGTAGTTGAGCATAAACTAAAAATAACTTCAAATTTATAACAAAGCAGGATGGTTTTAAGATTTGTTGGCTTTTCCTCAATCAATTTTAGACGCTCCATTTCCCCAATTAAAGTGATAGTTTTGGAGATCGAATTAAACTCGTGCTAAAGTCTTCTTTCACTCCGGATTTAATTGAGGCAGGTTGTGATGAGGCAGGTCGGGGCTGCCTTGCGGGACCTGTTGTCGCTGCAGCCGTCATTTTACCCAAGGACTATCAGCATGAATTGCTCAATGATTCCAAGCAATTGGTTAAAGAAGAACGTGAATTACTTCGTATTGATGTAGAGAGAGACGCGCTGGCTTGGGCAGTGGCTGAAATTAGCAACGAAGAAATTGATGTGATCAATATCTTGAACGCCTCTTTCAAAGCCATGAACGGGGCGGTGCAAAAACTATCCCTTCGGCCTGCTCTTTTATTGATTGACGGAAATCGTTTTAGGACAGACCATGATATTCCTTATGAATGTGTTATCAAAGGTGA
The DNA here is from genome assembly GCA_031401775.1 of Bacteroidia bacterium. Lineage (GTDB taxonomy): Bacteria > Bacteroidota > Bacteroidia > Cytophagales > Cyclobacteriaceae > ELB16-189. The sequence goes on from JANNRV010000041.1 coordinate 16,924, forward strand.
TACAAAGTACCTCGCTATTGCGGCTGCTTCTATTTTAGCAAAAACGTATCGCGATGATTTGATGATGAATTTAGCCGAAAAATTTCCGGGCTATAAATGGGAAACCAACATGGGTTATCCTACCCTCGATCACCGTGACGGTATTCGGAGTTTGGGAATTACACCCTATCACAGGAAGTCCTTTCAACTGTTGCCCTCTCAGCTTGAACTTTTTTAGCCGCCAATTACCTTTACCTTTGGTGGATTTATTTTAAATTGAGATGTTACCCAAAACATATAGGGTCATTTCGAGCGTGAGCGAGAAATCTACCAATTGACATCAATTAAATTATGTGCCTTATTTTTATTTCCATAAGCAATCATCCAACGTACAAATTAATTGTCGCGGCCAACCGCGATGAATTTTATAGTCGCAAGACAGCAGCGGCTGGTTTTTGGGAGGATAAGCCTCAAATTTTAGGTGGCCGTGATTTGGAAGCCTGCGGTACCTGGATGGCGATGACGAAAACGGGGAGGATAGGAATGATTACTAACTATCGTGATCCTCAAAATATTAATCCCAAGGCACCATCACGCGGTGAATTGGTTTCTGATTATTTGGAAAACGGTATTCATGGTTTATCGTATTTGAATGCAATTGAAACGAAAGCCAGAGACTATAATGGCTTCAATCTTATTGTGGGCACACAGGATGAGCTGTGGTATCTTTCAAATTATAAAAATGGAATTGATAAATTGAAGCCGGGTTTTTATGGCTTAAGCAATCACTTATTAGAAACCCCCTGGCCTAAGATCATTCGTGGAAAGGAAATATTGGCTCCTCTGCTAAAAGAAAAAACAATCGACATAAAAAATATTTTTGAAGTTTTGTACGATTCTCAGCAAGCGATGGATGAAAATTTACCTAACACAGGAATAGGATTGGAGAGAGAACGCATGTTGTCTTCTATGTTTATTAAATCACCCAACTATGGATCTCGTTGTTCAACGGTTGTGTTAATTGATTACCAAAATCAAGTTCAATTGACAGAGCGAGTTTATGACCTGACCTCTTTCGATTACACTACGCGTGATTTTAATTTTCAATTGGAGAAGAACAATTTGGAATGAAGAAGAAAGACACGTCCATTGGACGTTCTGCCAAAGTCCTTGTAACTTCTGGCAGTGGCTTGACGTCCTAGAAATGGAAAGATGGAGTCAATTCCTTTGAATTTTTGCGTAAAACGAACTACTTCAAGGGATTTTTGAGGTAATTTGAAACTAAAACCGACTTGATCAGTTGAAGGATAAAGAATAAGTATTAAATCAGAAGCCCAATCGTTTTCCGTATGCCAAAGATTATAGAGACCTCCAATATTTCAAGAATGTATAAAATGGGCGATAACATTGTCAATGCCCTTCAGTCTATTTCTATTTCCATTGATAAAGGTGAGTATGTAGCGTTTATGGGGCCTTCGGGATCAGGAAAGTCAACGCTGATGAATATTGTTGGATGCTTAGACACACCCACCAGCGGAACCTATATTCTTAATAGTCAATTGGTGAGTGAGATGACGGAAAATGAGTTGGCCGAAATCAGGAACAAGGAAATAGGATTCGTTTTTCAAACCTTCAACTTACTTCCACGTGCTTCCGCTCTTGAGAACGTGGCACTACCACTCATCTATGCTGGCTATGGAAAAAGCGAACGGAATGAGATGGCGATGGCGGCTTTGGAAAGCGTAAACTTGTCGGATCGGTATCATCATAAACCAAATGAACTTTCAGGCGGGCAGCGCCAACGGGTTGCTATTGCCAGGGCATTGGTAAATAATCCTTCTATTATTTTGGCAGATGAACCGACAGGAAATCTGGACTCTAAAACTTCCTACGGTATTATGGCACTCTTTCAAGAGTTGCACGACAAAGGCAATACGATTATTATGGTAACACACGAAGATGACATTGCCCACTATGCTCACCGGATCATACGCCTTAAAGACGGGTTGATCGAGTGGGATAAGAAAAATGAGAAGGTGAACCGACAAACTGTAGAAGTGGCCGTGCCATTATAGATTATCAACGCTGCAATCTTTGTTATTTTTAGCTCTCCCGGGTTGAAGTAAATTTGAATCATACTTAATAACTGATGTAACACAAAATAACCATACGTCATTTGCTTCCCCCGATTGCGATCGGAGGAAGCAATCCCATTATATTGGCGATCGCCCGCCCGGATGATTCCGGTCTGACGGGCTTCGTGCCACCCGCTTCCTTCGCAGATACTCGCGATAACGGAAAATTATTAGTTTTGAGTTACATCACTTCATAAATCATACTTCTTACTTAATTTTGCACTAATGAAAATCTATACCAAAACCGGTGACACCGGCACTACTTCCCTTTTCGGAGGTAAAAGGGTTTCGAAAGCAGATTTGCGAATTGATACCTATGGCACCGTGGATGAGCTGAATTCTTACATTGGTCTTTTGCGCGATCAGGAAGTTAACCAAAAGAGGAAAGATGTTTTGGTGGAAATTCAGGATCGGTTATTTACGATAGGATCAATCTTAGCAACTGAACCTGGAAATACGAAGGTGAAGATTCCTTCTTTAACGGAACAGGACATTCAATTTTTAGAAAAGGAAATTGACGCCATGGATGCAGAATTACCTCCCATGCGTTTCTTCGTTTTACCGGGTGGACATGCTTCTGTTTCATTTGGACATGTAGCCCGCACGGTTTGCCGGAGAGCAGAGCGCCTGACGATTGCCCTCGATCAAATTGAAAAAGTAGAGCCCCTTGTTATCAAATATCTTAACCGCCTTTCGGATTATCTTTTTATGCTTTGTCGTAAAATGACCAGTGAGCTGAAGGTAGAGGAAACTCCATGGAAACCTCGGTACTCTTAGGATTAGGCGGTCAAAAAGGTAATTGCTAACAATCGTTAGCTTGACTTTAAAATATCCATTATCTTGCGCGCTGTAATCAAAAAATCTTAAAATCATGGTAGAAACGCAGAAGATAGATATCCAACGGAACGAGAAATCAAGATTGGAGCAGGTCGATTTTAATGATCTTCCCTTCGGGAAAGTCTTCGCAGATCACATGTTTCTTGCCGACTATAGGGATGGTGAATGGAAGAAACTTCGCATTATGCCCTACGGTTATTTACCGATTAGTCCCGCTACACCTGCTATTCATTATGGCCAGTCTATATTTGAGGGAATGAAAGCTTTTGCTGGTTCAAAAAATGAAGCACTTATCTTCAGACCTCTCGCGAATTGGAAGAGGTTGAATGAATCAGCAGAAAGAATGTGCATGCCTTCGTTGCCGGAAGAAGTTTTTATGGAGGGGATTCTTTCCTTGATTGAATTGGACAGAAAATGGATACCCAATTTACCGGGAAGCTCGCTGTACATCCGTCCGTTTATGTTTTCCGCTGATGAGTATATCGGCATAAGACCTTCTCAGAATTTTACTTTCATGGTGATCAATTGTCCGGTAGGGCCCTACTATTCGACACCCGTTAAAGTGAAAATTGAAACTCATTACTCACGTGCTATCGAAGGCGGAACAGGTTTTGCGAAAGCAGGTGGCAATTATGGAGGAGCGTTGTATCCTTCCAAACTTGCGCTTGATCAAGGTTATCATCAGTTAATATGGACGGATGGAAAGACCCATCAATACGTGGAAGAGTCCGGAACAATGAACGTGATGTTTGTGATTGATAATACATTGGTTACTCCGGTTTTGGGAGACACGATACTCAAAGGCATCACCCGTGACAGTGTCCTCACGCTGGCCCGCCATTGGGGGATGAAGGTGGAGGAACGAAAACTTTCTGTCAGCGAATTAGTAGAAGGATTGAAATCAGGCAGAGTAAAAGAAGCCTTTGGGGCCGGAACAGCTGCGACCATCGCCCACATTGAGTTGATTGGTCATGAAGGGAAGGACTATGTGTTGCCTCCCATTGCACACAGAGAATTTTCAAATAAAGTCTTCAAGGAATTAGAAGGCATCAAGCGAGGAACTCATCCAGATCCTTTTGGTTGGATGATGAGGGCTTGAATGAAATAGTTCGAGCTGATAAATTTAGTATGGTGATTCAACTCACTTGAAAATCATTTACGCCAGAGGCGTAACCTCATTGTAGAATTAACATACGGTAATGAAAATTGCCCCAGAGGGGCAACCTATTAAAAACAAATCCTAGTCGTAAAATTCAAAGAGATATTCATCTTTAAATGCAATCCCGAAAAGCTTTAACAAACTGATGTATTCAGATTTAAATGAACGTTTTGCATGATGGGTCTTTTGATTCAAAACGTACTTGCATACCTGGTCAACCTGAGATTTCCCATAAGAGAATGCCCCATATCCTGTCTGCCATTCAAATTTTCCTTTTATAAACCCTTTCTCTTTTATCCAATTGTTGCTTGCTCGTTTTATGTCTTTTACTAAATCGGAAATGGAGATAGCCGGATTCAATCCTAAGAAAATGTGGATATGATCAGGCATCCCATTGATAGCAAGCATTTTGTGCCTGTCGCTTTGAATTACAGCGGTTATGTATTTATATAACTCTTCTTCCCAGATTGGATGAATAAAATTATTCCTTCCCTTCACGGCAAAAACCAACTGGATATACAATTGTGTGTAGGTGTCACCCATAATCCAATGCTATTTTGACAGGTTGCCCCTCAGGGGCAAAACCAATTCTAATTTAATAAATTCTACAATATAGGTTGCCCCGCTGGGGCAAGGCAATTTCAAATTATCATCATGAACAGAGAAAACAGGTTACCTCAACAGAGAAAAGTGTTTTTTTTGATTTCATAGATATTACTCCTGCCAGCCGGTCATTTTGCTTCTACCTTCATTCAAATTACATTTGTGAAATTTTTTTCCTGACGCATGACCTCAGAACAACTAAAAGACCTTAAAACAAGAGTTGCCGCCCTTAGGCGGTATCTTTGACTACGATCGTAAAATCGCGGAGATAGAAGACGAAGACCGCATCACCCATCAGGCCGATTTTTGGAACAACTCCAAGCAAGCCGAAGTCATTCTCAAAAACATTCGTACTAAAAAAGTCTGGACAGATGCCTATGATAAGGTAGCCAAAGGGGTAGACGACCTGGAAGTACTCTATGAATTTCGTCTCGCAGGGGAAGTCTCCGAAGAAGAAGTAGAGCGCGAATACAAGAAAGCCTTTGCTTCCACGGAGGAGCTTGAGTTCAAAAAGATGCTGAGCAAAGAAGAAGACCAGCTCAGCGCTATGGTGGAAATCAACCCAGGTGCCGGGGGAACGGAAAGTCAGGATTGGGCAGATATGCTCAACCGCATGTATATCATGTGGGGAGAGAAGAACGGATATGCTGTCACACAAGTGAACTATCAATCGGGGGATGTGGCAGGAATTAAGTCCGCAACATTAGAGATAGCCGGAGACTTTGCCTACGGAAAATTAAAATCTGAAATCGGGGTGCATCGCTTGGTAAGAATTTCTCCCTTTGATTCCAATCAGCGAAGACATACTTCCTTTGCTTCTATTTTTGTTTATCCGGTCGTGGACGATACGATTAACATTGAAATCAATCCTGCCGATATTGAGGTGCAAACTTCACGCTCCGGAGGTGCAGGGGGACAGAACGTGAACAAAGTGGAAACGAAAGTACAGCTTACGCACAAGCCTACCGGAATTGTGATCACCTGTCAGGTAGAGCGCTCACAGCATGCCAACCGCGAGAAGGCGATGCAGATGTTGAAGTCGCGTTTGTATCAGTTAGAGATCGATAAGCGCAATGCTGCCCGCGATAAGATTGAAGCCGGTAAAATGAAGATTGATTTTGGTTCTCAGATTCGTAACTACGTATTACATCCCTACAAATTGGTGAAAGATGCACGGACGGGTGTAGAAAGTCACGATGCACAACGTGTGTTGGACGGAGACCTGGACGATTTCATCAAGGCATTTTTGTTAGGGGCTCAGGAACCAACATCGGCTGCATAGCATTGAGTAAAGCCATCACTTCATCTACTTACACCAACCAATTCTGGTTGCTGTGCCTTAGTTCTGTTTTGTTTTTTGCAAGTTTTAACATGCTCATTCCTGAGCTTCCAGGATACCTTACTTCCTTGGGTGGAGCAGAGTACAAGGGTTTAATCATTTCACTATTCACACTGACAGCCATGCTCTCGCGACCGTTCAGCGGAAAGCTGGCGGATAAAATCGGAAGAGTACCCGTGATGATGTTTGGAGCGGCTGTCTGTTTTATCTGCAGTTTATTTTATCCCATAGCTTCAACCGTATTTGGTTTTCTATTGCTGCGCTTAGTACATGGTTTCTCTACGGGTTTTACTCCAACAGGAGCTGCTGCTTATTTATCAGATATCATACCAGTTACGAAGCGAGGTGAGGCCATGGGTATAGTAGGTACTGCCGGAACGCTGGGTATGGCAGGCGGCCCGGCCATTGGAGGTGCTCTGGCAAATAACTTTGGTCTGGATGCCATGTTCTATTGCTCTTCCGGCTTTGCCTTGATCTCGATTATAATTGTGATGAACATCAAAGAAACATTGGCCGTCAAACAAAAATTTTCGATGGCTGTATTTCAGGTGAAGAGGGCAGATATTTTTGAGCCGCGAGTTTTGGCTCCATGCCTGGTGATGGCATTGACCGCCTACGCGTACGGTGCCATGTTTACGGTCATTCCTGATTTCGGTTCTTTTGTAGGAATCAAAAACAAAGGACTGCTCTTTACTTTTCTTACGGTAGCTTCACTGGTGATTCGCTTGCTGGCCGGGAAAGCTTCCGATCGTTATGGTCGTGTGCCTGTATTAAAGTTAAGCACATTATTGATGATGGCGTCTATGATGGTCGTTGGCTTTGCGAAAGACGCAACCGTTCTTATTATTGGGGTTAGTCTTTACGGATTGGCGCAGGGCTCCACATCACCTACTTTGCTCGCTTGGGCTACTGACTTGAGTGATGAACAACATAGAGGCAGGGGAATAGGATCATTGTATATCTTTATGGAATTCGGCATTGGCATAGGGGCATTGCTCTCGGGGTTTATCTATGGTAACCAATCTTCTCATTTCTTTATTACTTTTATCACCTGTGGCGCACTGTGCTTGCTGGCGTTTGCGTACCTGATGACTAAACATTCACCTACAGCCCATTGAAAAAATCAAGTGTCTTTCTTTACCTGTTTCTGATTGTCAGCGTGGCAGAACTATTAGCATTGCAAGTAGGGTGGGATGTTCTTCATCTTATTTCAAAGCCCTTGATTGTGCTTTCTTTGATAGGATACTATTGGAGCCTATCAACTGCTAGGTCGATGGTCTTAGTGATGGGATTACTCTTTTGCTGGGCGGGTGATGTATTTCTATTGTTTCAGGGTGGAACTTCCTCATTTTTTCGATTGGGCTTAGTTTCCTTCCTTGTTGGCCATCTACTATATATAGTTAGTTACCGCTACTTCAGGTGGAAGGACACCAGCCGCGAACTTTTGGGGACACAGAAGGTGCGGTTTGCTCTTCCGATTGTTTTGGCAGGAACAGGATTGGTGGTGGTGCTTTATCCTTCCCTTGGCGATCTGAACATTCCTGTGATGATCTATGCTCTCGTGCTTACGCTGATGGTGCTTAATGCCATGTTTCGCTACGGACGTACTTCTTCGGCCAGTTTTTGGTTTGCTTTTGCGGGTGCCGTTCTATTTATGATCTCCGATTCACTCTTGGCGATTAATAAATTTATGAACCCCCTTCCTCAAGCTTCATTGCTCATCATGCTGACCTATATTGCTGCGCAATACCTGATTGTAGAGGGAATGTTGAAGCATGTTGAGGAGCAGTGATGCGTGAACGTCCTCTTGCCATGGTTCGTGTCTCCACGAAACAGGGAGTTTATTTTTTGTTTCCGGTTCGTGAAGATACGAACCGGGGGGTGGGGGTGTGTTGTTTGCAGGCAAATTTTGAAAATCACAATTTGCCGAGTCGTTGTCCTTAGTAATAAGTCGGGATAGAGAGAGGAGTCATGTCATTTGTTTTAATGAGGTCATGAAGAAACCGTCCTACGAGAGACAATCAAAAAGTGTTATTGTCCAAAGATGAAAAGTGTCTTGCTTTAAAATGAAATTGTTTATGTGCAAATACAATCGAACTCAATTCTTTTTGAGGAGTTTCTCTTCCCAAGTCAATTTATTGGGAATATTAAGCATTTGAGCAAGGTTGTCAAACCCTTCTCGAAATTCTCTAAATGGTTCTGTATCAGATAGGCCTGTGGTAGCAGAAAGTCTAATTTTTTTCCCATTTTTCAATCTTATGCTTACACGTTCAATATCTCCAGTTTCTTGATATAGGCGCACTGCACTGTAAGATTTAATGTCTGCGAAAGAGATTACCATTTTTTTTGATGGCCATTGAATCTCCATTTCAGTTGTTGATAGAACAACAGTAATGTTTTGACTAGCTTTATTTCTAAAGAAATAATAGGTCAATATAGGTAAAGCAATTGAAACGGATATGCCTAACAGCAGACTAAACTTAGGGAAAGAAATCATCCACCAAATGAAAACTATGGCTAATAATAGCAAAAACTCAACTATACAAATTGTTAATAGTATTAAAAATGCCTGAGTATTGTTTGCCATAAAGGTGAAAGAAATGTTTCTGCCCTCCATAATTATTTTCCTTTATTTGTTTAAACAATATTTTGTCAGTGGTCGTCAACACAATGTTAATAATTAAAATATAGTAATTGATGTGATGAAATTTTCCTTAAGTAAGTGTACATCTTAGCGCTAGATGTTTTTAGAGTTCTTAGTCTTGTACTTTTCTGTCGACCGTCTTACCTACAACAACGTTTGTGCATGTGACGTAGTGCGGCATAGGAGCTAAAGCCTAATGAGGCACGAATGGCTTTAGCGACCTGCTGCGTTTTGTCCCACGACACCGAACGAAAATATGAAACTAAAAACTACAATGCAACACTGAACCAGCACTATTGCACATGCATTTTGTTATGCACAGTGCCGCAGTCACACGTTACCTAACCACACGGATGCCAGTGCTTTGGTTTGTGTGTCGGCATGTGGGGCACTGGCATTGGTGTGGTTTTTCGGAGCAACACTATTTGTCAAACGGTCATTCAGATAATTTTAATCTGTCCTTAAAGATTCAACGGGATTCATTAAAGCTGCTTTGATCGATTGGTAACTTATTGTCAACAACGTGATGAAAGATGTTACGGCAACAGCTAAAATAAATATCCAAGAGCTAAGGTTTATCTTATAAGTAAAACTTTGAAGCCAACTATCCATCAGAAGCCATCCAAGTGGCACAGCAATTAGGCAGGCAAAAATAATGAGAATAAGAAACTCCTTTCCAAA
>JANNRV010000042.1:0-9602 GCA_031401775.1 Bacteroidia bacterium
GGTACTTTTTTGATGAAGGCTTCCAACTTCTCAGCTGCCAGGGGTTCATCTTCGATAATAATACATGTTAGCGTCATGCGATTTTAATGCTGAGGTCCACCACAAATATATTGCCTGTCGCTGACACCTGCAGATCAAAACGATCCGGGTATAACAGTTCTAGTCTTCTGCGGGCATTCGCCAGGCCTATCCCGCCATCTTCAGGTCGAATATTTTTTGTTCTTGGAACGAAATGGTTATGGCACACCAATCTCACTGTACTACTTTCAACATCAAGCCTGATCCTGATGGCAGGTGTTTCTGTCGGTGTTGAGACGAACTTAAAGGCATTTTCAATAAAGGGAAGAAATAATAGGGGCGCAATTTTTAATTCGGGGCATGAATTCTTGATTTGTAGGTGTATGAAGTTTTCCTTTTCAAATCGTAATTGCTGCAACTCGGTCAATTGTTGGATATATTCAATTTCTCTTGTGATGGGCACTTCCTTACTTTCACTTTCATAGAGCATGTACCGGAGCAGTCCCGAAAGTTTAATCAACATAGCAGAGGCTTCATCTTGTGATTTATAAATCAATGAATCGATGTTATTGAGCGTATTAAAAAGGAAGTGTGGACTAAGTTGTGCTTTGAGCATAGCCAGTTCGTTGCGCAGAGACTGATTTTCTAAAGCCGTCTTGTTTTGAAGGTTTTGGTTCCAACTAATAAACCCTCTCAACAAACTACCACATTGACTAATCAAAAACGAACCTACTATTCCCTGAAAAAACTTCTCCAGAGCATACTGATGAAACGATGGATAGGCCAGCCAAAAAATATAAGTAAACACCGAGGTAATTGCCACGCTTGATGCCACCGACACTAAAAGATAAGGCACGTATTTTTTAGTATCCAATAACAGTGGCTGCATATATAAATAGAAACTATAAAAATTTATTACCCCCCAAATGGTCATTAAAAAAGGTGCCTCCAAATGAGCTTTCATAAACTCCAACTCCATAGCATTGCTGCTAATACTCATCCAAGAGAGGGCAAGAAAGGTCGTCCAAAACAAAAAATGTACAGTGAAATATATTAGTCTCTGCATTTCGTTTTGAAATTAAACATCCAAATTACAATATATAGCACAATGGACGAATCAGGAAAATAAAGGATTGCTGGAAGCTATACTGCTTTTGTATTTATCCCATTGTTTGCCTATTATTTTTAGCATCACGGGATATACGATGTAATGTCTAAAGGGTTTAATTAGTTGCATGTAAAATTGGCCGAAAAGTCCTTTTGGTTTCACATAAATGGTCATCTGAACTCCATATGTATTGTGACCTAATGAAATCTTTCCTAAATGAATGGCAGCGAGCACCGTTTTGTTTTCTATCTCTGCGAGTGACTCCAAACCTAAATCATAAACGGGTACAAAATCATCTAAGCCCTTGGCTGTAAAATCTTTTGGTTGGAGGGATTCTTGATCGGCATATCGCGCCCTAATACTTCCCGCAGGCAATGCGGAAACAGATTTGACTTCATCCTCCCAACCGAAAACTCTACCCAGGAATAGTCTAAACTTGAATAATAACCCCGCAGCTCCCGTACTTGCAGTTTCTTCCAAAGCCTTTGTAAAAACAGATTGCACTTCTTTTATACTTTGGCTTGCATCCAACGATACAGGAAGCAGCCAGGTATCTTCTATTCTAAAATCTGGAAGGAGACGATGTACTCGCCAAGCCCGTTTGAGATGTTCTTCTTTATTGATTCGCATGACTGGGTGTTTTGAATCCAAAAATAGGAGTAGCAAAAAGTATCACCGTGATAAGTAAGAATGCCGCAAACCCAAGGCTCCCCTCTGGAAAGTAAAACTCTATAGCCAATCTTGCCAGATACATGGTGGCCAGCATACCAAGAAAAGCACGCCCGAGAGCACTTGATAAGAACTCAGACGGCCTGAAAAGTAGCAATGTAGCCGAGTACAAAAGGAAAACAATGGAAAAGAGATTGAGCATTTGCATGACGTTACTGTTCACTACACTTAATTTTTTAAGTTCCACTTGCCAATCAAAAAGCTTCCAAAAGAATAAGTGTAATACCGCGATGAGTAGATTAATAACTCCGCCAAGTCTAATAAATAAGATAGAGATGTTCATGTTTTTTTTCTACAAAGAATCATGAAACTCCTTTGACCACAAAATGAAATCTGTGAACTTCAGAATTGTCTCGGTGAAATAAGGTTATTTACCTTTGATGTTTTTCGACTGTCCAAACGGAATCCCTTCGGGATAAGATAAGTTTATCCTCGTTCATCATCCACCATTTCAATTGACAAAAATTTGTAATTCGTAAATTTATTTTCATTTTCCCGTCCGGATCAGGCAGAAGCGTACGTCAATAAGAAAACATTAACCCTTAACACTTAGTCCTATGAAAGAATTTATGCTTGTTTTCCGCGGCAGTCGGCAAAATGAAGAAGCCTTTGCCCGCCAATCTCCTGAACAAATGAAGGCCGAAATGACCAAATGGCAATCCTGGATGGGAGGTATCGCTCAACAGGGAAAATTAGTGGGGGGCCAACCCTTACATCCACAAGGGAAAGTACTGAAAGGTACCGCGCAAAAATTGACGGACGGACCATTCATTGAAGGTAAAGACATTGTGGGCGGCTATTTGATCATCAAGGCCAATGACATCAACGATGCCGTTGCCATTTCCAGAGGATGTCCATCCCTGAACTCAGACAGTGGCTCCGTGGAAGTACGTGAAATTATGCCCGTTGAAATGTAACACCCGAATTCACTCCTTATGAAAGCTGTAATGTTTATGGTGGTTGTCTTAATCGCCATTGGCTGTACGTCAAAAACTGAGAGTGCCGATGAGGCAAAGAATGTGGCTGTTGCAAACGCCCTATTTGACGCTTTCAACAAACATGAATGGGAGGCGATGGCTGGCTATTATGCCGAGCCCGCCTCCTTTCTCGATCCTTCCTTTGGGTCCACTTATGTTGACAAATCCCGGGCAGGAGTGGCCGCTAAATACAAAAGCATGGAAGACCTGTTTCCAGATATACATGATGAAGTGGTGGGCGTTTATCCGTCAGCGGATAAAGTGACGGTAGAATTTATTTCCTCCGGAAAGGCATCCGATAGTGTTAGTTTTACATTACCCATTATTACGGTACTGACAATCAAAGATGGGTTGATTGTCAAAGATGCAACGTACTATGATAATCAAAATTAGCAGTGTTGCGCTTGCATTTGCATCCGCTACTGATTTTCAGGTAACTTAGAGCATGCGTGCGCCAGAAGATGACTCCGTCCACTCGTTAGTAGATAATCTCTTCCGGCATGAATCCGGAAAACTCATCTCTGTGCTTACCAAAACCTTTGGTCCAAAGAATTTGGAGTTGGCGGAAGATGTGGTGCAAGATACCTTATTGAAAGCGCTTGAATACTGGAAGTTTCATGGCACTCCGGATAATCCTTCCGCCTGGCTTTTCACGGTTGCAAGAAATAAAGCGCTGGATGTCATCCGGAGGGAAAAACATAAAAAAGAATTTGCAGATGACCTTAACGCACTACTTAAATCGGAGTACTCAGCAGGGATCACCTTGAATCATCTCATCAACGAAAACGAAATTCAAGATGAGCAGTTGCGAATGATGTTCGTCTGTTGCCATCCTTCCTTGCCCGAAGAGGGACAGGTAGCCTTGATTTTAAAAACGCTCTGCGGATTCAGTGTGGCTGAAATTGCAAAAGCTTTTCTCACAAGCGAAGAGACCATCACCAAGCGGCTCTATCGCGCGCGCGAGCAATTCCGAAACGAAAATATTCGCTTTGAAATTCCACAGTCGGTTGATTTACCGGCTCGGTTGGAAGGCGTATTGACTGCCATTTATCTTGTCTTTAACGAGGGCTACAATTCGAGTAGTCATGATTTAATCATTCGAGAAGATTTGGTTGAAGAATCATTACGACTCACTCATTTTTTAATCTCTCATAATACTACATGCCAACCTAATGCACTCGCATTAATGGCGCTGTTATGTTTTCATGCCGCCCGACTTCATAGCCGAGTAGATAAGCAAAAACGTTTGCTCACATTACGCCATCAAGACAGGACCAAATGGAATAGAGATTTAATCGAACAGGGAAAACTATTCCTCAATCAGGCTTGTGAAGGTGATGTAGCATCCAGCTATCATATTGAAGCTGCGATCGTCTACGAACATTGCGTTGCATCTGATTTTGCATCTACAAACTGGGAGAAGATTCTTGAACTCTATGATCTTCTCTTTCAAATTAAACCCAATGCGATGGTCGCACTAAATCGTGCCGTCATTATTGCTGAACTGCAAGGACCCAATGCGGGACTCGCTGCGCTGGAAAAAATCGAAAATCTTGACGCTATCAAAAACTACTATCTGTTGCCAGCAGTGCGGGGAGAATTTTATTTTAACACCAACAATAAAAAGGAAGCGCTTCAAAATTGGGAGTTGGCATTGACGCTCACTTCGTCTCAGGCTGAAAAAGAATTGCTCCGGGAAAAAATAAATATGATGAACTAAGTACCTTGTGATACGAATTAAAACTCACCCTATGAGACATCTTATCGAAAGAAATCTGAGCGGCAAAAAGGTCTTGCTGATGTTGATCCTCACAAATATAATCTATGTCATCATGCTCACGGTTACTATTCCAAGGGTAATGAGCTTTGCCGGAGGAATGAAGATTCTGGATATGATGCCTACCGGTTATACTCCAGATTATGTGAATACCCTGCTGAATAAGTTAGGCAACGAAGGAAGACACGCTTACCTTTATTATCAGCTTCCCTTGGATGCGATCTACCCTTTCATGTGTGGGGTTTGCTATTGCTTGCTCCTTGCCTATGTTTTGAACAAGTTGAACAAATTTGAAGGACCTCTTTTCTATCTCTGTCTGATTCCGGTTTTTTCAGGCCTTTTTGATTATTGTGAAAACATCGGAATCGTAACCATGTTAACTACCTATCCGAATAACTCAATCGAATTAACAAAAGTTACGAGCATTTTTTCAGTTCTGAAGAGTTCGTTCACAACGAGTTATTTTATTATTTTGATTGTCAGCCTGATGGCTCTTGGAGGAAAGAAAATCTTCCAAAAGAAAATCTCAGCTTAAGATTAGAAAATACTTACTAATTTAAAGAGTAAGCAGCCCCATTTTATGCTGAAAGACTCCTGCAATACTCTGTGCCCTGCTCTTTATCTCATCAGCTTTAAAGCCAGCAAAGTGTTCATCTACTGTTTGGGTGAATAATTCTAACCACCGATTGAAGTGCGTGGCGTTAATAGCAAAATGAATGTGCTTCTGAAAGGGATTGCCTTGATATGATTGATCTCCCAGCAACATTGACGACCAGAAATTATACATGATAGGAAGATGATGTGGCCAATCTACGTGACTGAATACGGGGGCAAGTAAAACATCCTGATTAACCTTGTTGTAAAATTGGTTGACCAACAACTCGATGTCTGTGCGCGTTGTAATGTCTCTATGCATTAGCTTGCCACTTCATTTACCTTCGCGATCAAAAATATGTTCTCCTCATCAAGCCCGGTTACATCGTGCTCCTTGTCTATGGGTATTTGATAGGTATCCAAGGCTGAAAAGATCATCTTCTCTGAATTAATCCTGAACAAGACAGAACCCTGCAGAACAATCAACAGCGTAGGCCATTGCGTTTTATGTTTTGCTAGAATCTGGTCCTTGAGCAACCCTACGGCAAAAATATTTACTGTTCCTGTTTTCCGCAGGGAAAGGATACTCGGCTTTTCGCTATTTAATTTAATTTCCTTGGAGATATTCATGATTTTAAAAATAAGTAAACCGAAAACTTAATCCGGTAACGACAAATCTAACTGCTAATACCGTAGCAACTATGATGTGAAAGGCGAGCAATGGTAATTTTTCTACTGTTAAATGTGGTATTATAAAAAAGCGGGCATGAATAGCAAAGCCTATGGTACTTAAAAGTAAAATAATCTTAATCCATAAGTAAGCATGATGCGGTGTTGAAAGTGATAACCAATTATCAAATGGAACATAGATCAAAGCCATCCAAAAACCGGTGATGACCTGAAGCAATAAAGCGGGTATCCCTACCCGCTCGTATTGTCTTTCAAAATCTAAGATAATTCCGATGTCCTTTCCTTTCAGTGCCTTTGGAAGAAATCCGATTGATAGAATCAAATGACCACCAGCCCAAATCGTGGCTCCTAATACGTGCAATAAAACAAGCCACTTCATGCATGTCTCAATTTATCTATTTAGCTGCAGGCGGTAGTAGCACCCCATCAACCACATAAACAATACCATTAGAAGCAGGAATTGTTCCCACAATATTAGCTCCATTCACGGTATACTTACCATCCTTAATACCAATAGTAACATTATCGAGATTGACTTGATTGATGGTCTGGCCATCCTTTAGGTTCTCTAATTTATAAACACCCACGGCAACATGGTACTCCAAAATATTGCGGAGCGCGTCTTTGCTTTCGGGCTTCAACAATCCTTCTACCGTACCTGCAGGCAATAAACCAAAGGCAGCGTTGGTCGGTGCGAATACGGTAAATGGTCCGGCATTGGACAAAACATCAACATACTCTGCAGTTTGCAAGGCAGTGACAAGTGTGGTGTGATCTGGAGATCCAACGGCAATACGTACCACATCTTTTTGCGATACATCATCTTGAACTGCCGATTGACCTCCGCCTACAGGGGCCTCAGCCACCGCAGCAGCCGTTTCCGTTGTTCCTCCTCCTCCGCAGGAAGCAGCTAACAGAGATGTCGAAAGCACAATGGCCAAAAATGTTTTTTGGGTTCTCATATTGGTATTTTTTAAGTTTAACAGGTTTTATTTCAAGCAAGTTGAAGTTTCCTACGTTCTTGCGAAATGACAATTGTCAGTTTTTCAGAGTTAGTATCGCAATATTCTCTAGTGTGGAGGATAATAAATATGATTCTAGTCATATTCCTGAACCAAATAATCTAAATATCCTTCTTAACAAATTTTCTCATGGCCAACAACAATGGGGCAAGAGTCCACACAACGAGGAAAATAATCGAGTACACAACACCCAAACTGCTGCCAAAGAAGTTTTTGTAGAAGGCTCCCGTATATCCCATCAGCGCTGATAAATCTAATTTTAACAAAATGATAATACGCGCAAGGTCGATGGGATTGAGTGAAACCAGTGTTAAGGTTACTTTATCCAAAGGATAATCGCTGAAACTATAGATGACATACAAAATCAAGCCATCATAAATGAGTGTGAAATAAAACCAAAACAGTAATGCCACTCCGATTGCTTTCGCTTTATCCCGTGTTGAAACGGATGCAGCGAAAGCCAATGCAACAAAAACAAAGGTCAATAAAAGTCCAGCCATAATCAGGTAAAGCGAGCTCTCACTAAAATTCAACAGCAGCATGGGTATCGCCACACCAATAAAATACGCGACTGACAAAGCCATTGAAATTGAAAAATATTCTGCAAAGTAAATTGTTTTCCGACTGACCGGTTGGGCAAGTAGTAATTCTATGAACTCATACGAATTATAAAAATGGATGGTGGTGAAGATAATGCTAACCAAGGGTACCACTAAAAGAATAATATTCAATAGGCTTAACGTAGCTTTTCCTGGATCGCTGTCAAGACTGAACATACTGAAAGTAACGACAAGCAAAAATAGTGTGTACAGCATGACAAAGCGGTTACGCAGAATATCATACAACACATATTTAGCAATCCTTATCATACGCGTTCTGATTCCTTTAAATTTCGCTTCATGATCGTGGCAATCGCCCGTCCAAGTTTCAACTCCCCTGTTTCTTCTTTTAGAAGTTCAATCGTATCGTTGAATAATATTTTGCCTTCTTCGAGGTAGACCACATTCTCGGTGAGTTCATCGAGATCACTCATGATGTGTGAGGTGATCAAAAAAGTGCGATTCTCATTTTTCTCAGCAAGTATTTTTTCTTTCAGTATTTCTACTGCAATCGGATCGAGGCCCGCTGTGGGTTCATCCAGAATCATAATTCGGGGATTGAACAAGAAAGCCAATGACGCGCTCACTTTTTGTCGTGTTCCCCCTGATAGCGTATGCATGCGTTTATTGCTCATATGATCAAGTTTGAATTCTTTAATCAAATCTTCATCCAGATGAGATTGATCTTGTCGCAAGTCGCGAATCATGTCAAATATTTGACCTATCTTCATTTGATCCGGATAGCGTCCTATTTGAGGCATATAGCCAATCAGGTTGCGATAACTCCAGTCATTGGCAATGGACTTTCCATTGACCACGATAATACCGGTATCGGGTATCACCATTCCTAAAATACATTTGATCAATGTAGTTTTGCCCGACCCATTTGGTCCAATCATGGCATACGAACGACCATGATTGAAATCCACCTGAATCGATTTCAACACCTCCAACTTCCCAAACTTCTTGTCCAGGTTAGAAACTGTAATCATAATTACGCATAGCAGGATGAAGATCTTTTAGATTCTCTGGCGTGATGGAAGGTACTACCTTTTCTGTTTTGTCGAGCATGTACACCAAAAAGCTCCGCCACAGCATAACAGCTGAAGGCATTTTTTCAACTACCATAGAATATAAGCTTACGGGGTGAAAGGGAACATCCCCTACCCTATCTTTATTTAAATCGTATCCCTCGTACTTGTCCCAATAGTTGGCATCAACTGTATTTAGCACCAGCGATCCATTGGTAGCCATGTCGAACGTATTCGAAAGAAAGCTATTTTTAGAATACACATTCTCATCGCAGTTGGCTTGCATTTTTACAGCCCAACCATTGCCATTGAAAACGTTTTGTGTAAAACGACAACGGCTGGAGCCCTCCATATAGACCGCTACCGTATTTTTCGCAAAGCGATTATTCTGAATATCAGCATCGCCTATGTCCTTTAATAATAGTCCATAAGAAGAAGCGCCCCAATTGTCCTCAAACCTATTGCTTGTCATCTTTACATGCTTAGTGTACATGACCGCTACACCTGCACCATTGTTTTGAAAGGTGTTGGATCGGTATTCATCGTTATGAGAAAACATAAAATGCAAACCGTAGCGCATGTTATGATGGCTAAAATTCTTTTCCACCAAAGAGTTGGTAACGAATTCAAAGTAAATTCCATCGCGATGACCACTGACCGTATTATTTCGAACGGTTATAGAATCACATTTCCAGGCATGTATGCCATTGCCGATCTGATGCTCCGCTTCTGCATTGGAATGAAGAACATTTCCTTCGATCAAACAGTGCTTAGAATTTGATAAATGAATTCCAAAAAAAGTATCTTCAAACTGATTGTTCAACACTTTTAATCGCTTTGCATCAAGGGCATTGATGGCAGAGATGTCGTTGATACTTCCAATTCCGGTATTGATCATTCGCATGCCAATAATAGAAACATCGTTAGCTGCAATAGTAAAAATCTCGAATTTATTTTCACCGTCTATTATTGGGAAGTTGATTCCGATGAGGGTGATCGATTTTCGAATGATTAGGTTGCCCTCTTTGTAAATACCAGGCATGACACGAATGGTGTC
>JANNRV010000043.1:0-37814 GCA_031401775.1 Bacteroidia bacterium
TAAAACACCTGCCGCCAGCATGGAAAGAGGCACTTCATACATTACTGTATTTTTTTGGACTACCAGTGGATAAATAAGTCCTGCTATACCCAGAATAAACAGAAGGTTGAAATTGTTGCTGCCGATTACATTGCCAAAGGAGGCATCGTTCTTTCCATCCAAGGCTGAGAGTAAGCTGACGATAAGTTCCGGCATGGAAGTGCCAAAGGCAACCACCGTAAGGCCGATTGCCAGATTGGAGATTCCATTTTTCTTCGCTGCTGACGAAGCACCATTGACGAGAAAGTCTGCTCCTTTGATAAGGATTGCGAATCCAACAAGGAGGAGTACAATTGGTAATACCATGGGTTTTCAGAGGTTAGGGTTTGGAAAGTTAAAATCTTTTTGGGATAACCTAAGAATGCGTACGAAAATAATTTGCCCCCACCCAAATAGTTTGTTGCTACCTTTGCCATTTCTATCCTTATGACATTTGATGTGGTACTCACACTTGCGCTAGTTGCGCTGAACGGATTTTTCGTAGCAGCAGAGTTTGCCATAGTGAAGGTAAGAGCGTCTCAAATTGCTTTGGAAAAAGGCACCCTGTCGCAAAATGCGGCCAAAAAGATCATTTCCAATCTGGACGGATTTTTGGCTGCGACTCAGTTGGGAATAACCCTTGCAAGTCTGGGTTTAGGCTGGGTTGGTGAAGATGTTGTTTCGCGTATAGTATTGAATTTTATGCACTCGATCGGACTGGAATTGAGTGATGCAACCGCGCATAGCATAGCTATTCCCGTTGCCTTTATCACATTGACAATACTCCACATTGTTTTTGGAGAACTGGCTCCTAAAACAATAGCCATCCGCTACCCTACAGCAACTACCCTTAAGGTCTCCGTTCCTCTCCGAATTTTTTATTTTGTGTTTCGGCCCTTCATTTGGCTTTTAAATGGATTTGCCAATACAATTCTGAAAATAGTGGGAATCAAGCCTATGAATGAAACGGAAATACATTCGGAAGAAGAATTGAAGTTAATCATTGCCGAAAGTGAAGAGGGAGGAGCTATTGAGCAAAGCGAACGGGAACTGATTCAAAATGTATTTGATTTTGATGACCGTATTGTGAGACAGGTAATGGTTCCTCGCCTGAAAATTTCTGCCATTAGTCTGAATTCACCGATACCGGAGGTAATGAATCTTTTACTAAGGGAAGCCTACTCCAGGTATCCGGTGTATGAGGATACCTTGGAGGAAATTGTAGGAATTGTTCATGCCAAAGATATTTTAAGTCTCTTTATGCAGAAGAATGATAAAGGTCTGAAAGATATCATGCGGCCCGTTCATTTTGTGCCAGAGACTAAACCAATAGACTCTTTGTTGCGAGAGTTTCAAAAGAGAAAGACCCAAATGGCTGTGGTGGTGAGCGAATTTGGCGGTACAATCGGTCTCGTTACACTGGAAGATATTTTGGAAGAATTGGTTGGAGAAATACAAGATGAACATGATCACGAGCAACAAATTGTTGTTCCACTTGGCGCAAACCAGTATCAGGTTTTGGCGCTTTCATCACTTAGGGACATCAATAAATTTTTAAAATATTCCTTTCCCGAATCGGAAGATTATGAAACCCTGGCCGGATTGCTCAGCTACCATTGGCCGTCAATGAAAGAAGGGGATGAAACAAAACTTTTTAACTATAAAATCAAAATAGTTAAGCTAAATAAGATACTTCCCGAAACAGTAGAGATACAGTGGGAAGGTAAAGCGAAAGAAGATTAAACCCGGATTATGCTTTAGGATTAAGTCATTCGTCAAATTATGCAATAGAATTTCTATTGCATAATTGCGGTTAAAACCATTTTTTGAATTTAAAATAGCGAAGCATGGCGCCTCCAATTAAAATCATTATGCCCCAAACCACAGGATATCCCCATTTCCAGGGGATTTCCGGCATATAGTGAAAATTCATCCCATAAACCCCAACAATAAAAGTCAACGGCATGAAGATGGTAGAGATTACCGTCAAGACTTTCATCACTTCATTCATCTTCGTATTGAGCGTGTTGATGTGAATGTCCATAAGGCTCGTAGTTAGATCTTTGTAGGTATCCATGCTGTCGATGAGATGGACTACATGGTCGTAGATGTCGGAGAAATACCTCGCGTTTTGAGATTCAATAAAACCTGATTCATCCTTGATCAGCTTACTCAGGGCATCGCGAAGCGGATAAAGAGCTTTTCGTAAAAAAATAAGTTCCTTCTTTATTCGTTGAATTTTCTGAAATTCTTTGGAGGAAGGGCTTTGATAGATATCCTCTTCAATCTCTTCGATCTGTTGACCAATTTCGTCTAATACAACGTAGTAGTTATCTACGATAATATCGATTAGGCGGTAGAGAAGGTAGTCAGGTTTTTTTCTTCGAACTCTTCCCTGGTCCATCCGAATTCGATCACGGAACGAAGTAAACGGATCTCCTTCTTTCTCTTGAAAAGAGAGTAGGTAGTCCTTACCCAGCACAAAACTTATCTGCTCATACTCAATTTCACCTTCCTTTATTTTGTAAAGCATCTTTAACGTGAAGAAGAGATAGTCTTCATACTCTTCGGCTTTAGGCTGATGTTCACTGGTAATGTCTTCCAGAAGTAACGTGTGCAAACAGAAATGCTCTCCTAATTTTGAAATAATGGAATGATCGTGTAGGCCATCGAGATTGACCCAGTTGACATAACCGGGTTTCAAGCCCAACAGTAACTCCTCTACAGGAAGGTCACTGAACTTAATGTAGTCCTTATCGTCATACTGAATGAGCTCCAGAATAACCTTGCTTTCGCTTGGATGATGACTGACTGCTACAAGTTCATTTATTTTTTTTCTTTTGGCCATACTTTGTTTAACTAGGAAGTACTACAGGACTTTTATGTAGGAGGGTTCTATGAGGATAGGGGATTTCTATTCCTTCTTTATCAAAATGTAGTTTGACGGATTTATGTAGATCGCATTTCAATTCAAATCCTTCGTTAGGATTGCGGGCCCAGCAGTAAGCTCTTAGCTGCAGTCCGGAGTCAAAAAAAGTAATGAGCCTTACCAAGACCTGATGTTCACCTTTCTGTAACTCCTCGTGTGTTCGGTTATCAATGCAAAAGGGGTGGCGGACCGCTTCTTCTTGCAAAATTTTAATGGCTTTGTTAATGTCGGAATCCAGTGAAATATTGAATTCAAGAAACATAATTACCTTTTCGTCCGTGATGCTGGAGTTGATGATAGTCTCATTACTAATCACGCTATTGGGAATCACCACTCTTCTGTTCTCAAAATCTTTAATGACGGTATGTCTCAGGGTAATGTCTTCCACATCTCCTGAATAAAGCTGCCCGATTTTTACCCGGTCACCAACACTAAAGGGTTTGAAGATCACGAGAAAGATGCCACTAATAATATTTGAAAATGCAGATTGCGAGGCAAAACCGACAATGGCTGCCAAAACTCCTGCACCGGTTAGCAATGTGGTGCCAAATGAATGTAATGCTGGGATGGACCTGAAAATAACGATGGCGGCAATAAGAAAAACAATGAAATCGACAGCGTTCTTAAAGAAATTGTAACGAGTTGGATCAACTTTAAGTTTTCGGGCAGAGGCCCTGAGAAACCTTCCTAAAAGGAACCGTAAAATTCTACCCACCACAAAGGCAATTGCCAATACGATTACGGCAAATACGAGTTGTTCCCAGTGCTTATCCATCATCTTAATTCCACTAAAATAGTAAATAGTCCAGAGTTCGGGGTGAATACTTACCGGTTTTTTGAAAATCTGCCCAGGGCCATAGTGTCGACTCTGGAGTTGAATGAGTAATATTGCGATTCATGTCTTTACGTTTAGAAGATATTAAGGCCCCTGTGGCCCGCGAAATGGAAGAGTTCGAACAAAAATTCCGCTCTTCAGTGAAAACGCGTGTTTTACTTCTGGATAAAATCATGAACTACATTGTCAAGCGCAAAGGCAAGCAAATGCGCCCTCTATTTATATTTTTAAGTGCTGGGACGTGTGGAATGATAAATGAATCAACCTACCGTGGAGCATCATTACTTGAATTGGTTCACACCGCGAGTCTGGTACATGATGATGTGGTGGATAACTCCAATTACCGCAGAGGTTTTTTTTCTGTGAATGCACTTTGGAAAAACAAGATTGCTGTATTGGTGGGAGATTTCCTGTTGACAAGGGGATTGTTTCTGGCACTTGAGCATAAGGACTACGAACTGCTTTCTATTTGTACGGAAGCAGTTAAAGAAATGAGTGAGGGAGAGTTGATGCAAATGGAAAAGGCGCGTCATTTGGATATCACGGAAGATATCTATCATGATATCATTCGGAAGAAGACCGCTTCTCTTATTGCTTCATGTTGTGCCGTTGGAGCAAGTTCTTCCGGTGCTTCACCCGAAATAGTAGAACAAATGAAAACATTTGGCCAACATGTGGGTATGGCTTTTCAAATCAAAGATGATTTATTTGACTATGGTGAAGACGAAATCGGTAAGCCCCTTGGAATTGATATCAAAGAGAAGAAAATGACGCTTCCCCTTATTTATGCATTGTCAAAATCTAGCTGGCTGGAGAAACGAAAAATCATTGGCATCGTAAAAAATGAAAGTGAAAAGCCGAGGAAGGTGAAAGAAGTAATTGACTATGTTAAATCATCCGGAGGCATTGAGTATGCCAAACAGGTGATGAATGGTTATCATCAAAAAGCGATAGAAATTTTTAAAACATTTCCGGAGTCGAATTACAAAAACTCACTTGGCCAACTGGTTCAGTTTACCATAGACCGAAAAAATTAATAATTATTTACTGCGTGCTCTTCCTGCCTCAAGGATGGCATAATCTTTCAAATCCTTAAAAGTACCGGGATCTAGAGTTTCTGAAGCTGAGCCAGTATTATTGGGTACAAAGTTGCCTTCTGTCTCCCACCATTTTTTCGCATTTTCGCGAGCTACGTTTTTGTCAACTTCAAAATAATTTATAATGGAGTCTGAAACAATCCAAGGTTTGGCTACTGTTGCATATTTATCAAAAATCATGCTTCTCATTTGGGTACCGCTTGCCTGATTTTTGAAGTGGGACACGGTATAGGATAACGTCTCAGGCTCTGTCATCACCATATCCCAATATTTTTTGGAGGCGACTACTTGTGAGGTGGTAAGCAGATATCCAAAGCCTTTTTCAATAGGTTCTTTGGTAATTTTACAAGCTGCTTTAAATTCTTTCTTCTTTTTACCGAAAAGTGTATCCAAGAGTGCCATAGGTCAGTTATTTACTTTCTTAGATACTCCACATTGTGCAAATAGTTGCATGCAGGGCGGTTTTTTTAACTAAATCTTTAAAAGGATGCCTTGAAATGACGATTTGAGGCAGTCAATAGTTTAGGGAGGGGTGCCCTTGGACTGAGTCCCAGACTTTCTCACTTGAAATTTTTCATAGTTGAAGAAAAAATCTTCCAGCTTTTCTACCGGTAGTTTTCGAGCAATGACTTTTTTCTTGTCATCAAGAATATAAATGGTAGGCATTGTTTCTGCAAAGTAAAGAGTGCTGTAATGCTCTTTTAAATAGCTTCTCGGGCCGTTCACGGTTACCCATGTCATTTTCATTTCTTTGATAAAATCCTTCATCTTTTTCATGGAAGTGTCTGAGGCCACGGCAAACACTTCAAAATTATATTTGACTTTATTCTTATTGTAAAACTCAACCAGCTTTGGGGCTTCTGTCCTGCAATGCCCACAGTCAGGATCAAAGAAAAATACAATAGAATATTTCTTCGTGATGTCATACAAGGATTTTGGCTGCATGCTTTGATCCTGCATCATGAGGTTTGGAGCAGTTTTTCCAATTTGAGCTCTTCGCAATTTATCAGCATGATCCTTTAAGCTTTTTTTAAGAGAAGCATTTGCCCAATAGTCCATCTCTCCGGTTGCAAAATATTTATCATAGATACTTACATAGACAGCATCCAAGCCCATGATCTCCGGACTTTGATACAGAAAAAGACAGGTGTAAACTAAGTACTTGTAAGTCTCCGGATTTCTTTTGGCCTTGGAGACAAGGCCTTCAATGGCTTTGGTGATCGTATCGGGCTGAGGAAGAAATAATTTTTCGAGGTACTCCTTTACTTTTTCCTGATACCACGGCTTTGGCATCTGGGTAAACGCATCATCTGAAAGATCAAAATTGTCGAAGAAATGTTGGCGGTAATACCGCAATTGAAAAGTGGAGTCAATGCTGCCATCCGGCTTTTTGGGCGGTTCAGGAATTTCTATTTGCTTGGTGGCTTTGAATATTTTTGCGGTGACAGTAGTTGGATACTTAGAGATAATTTCCTCCTGATAAGCCATTACTTTCTTACTGATTTTTCCAAAAGCTTCACTTGCTTCTTTTTTCTTGGATTCATCTTTTAGCGTGCTGTCTTGTAATATTTTTACAAAAGGCTCTGCTTCTGTATGGCGCTCAACATTGAAATGCATATTTTCAAAGAAGAGCTGGTTGTCTTCGTCTCCAATAACCTTCATATGATTAATGTAGTCTTCTGTGGAAGTCTCGAGTGCAAATTGCTGATCACTACCTACCACAAATTCAAAGACCCGGGTCTTGGCCATCACGAGAAAGTAAACGCCTTGTCCCAGATTTTGCTTCCCGCCAAAAAAGAAAACACCCTGGCTGTTAACCTTTGCAGTATCGCGGATGAAGGTATTTTCACCTTTATAATGGCCGAGGTAAACAGTGGTGTCCTTAAGCCCTTTTATTTTAAAATCAATTTTATATCCGCCCTGTCCAAATGAAGAGCTGAAAACGAGAAAACCAAGTACTGAAAATAAGGAACGCATCTTAAGTTTTTTTTAAAAGTTCAAATTTCAGGAATTCATCAGTCTTTAACAATCAATTAATAGGCCAGATTCAAGGCAGGTGACCTTCTTTAACAAATCGTTTGCAATTTTAGCTTCTATATTGATAATGTCCTTCTAAAATAAGGCTATGCGAACTTCGTTCATTAAATATTACTTTTGTGGCACTTTAACGAATGTCGCTTCAGATTCTGAATCTCACTAAAGTTTACGGGCAGCAAAAAGCTGTTGATTCTATTTCTTTTACAGTTAATAGTGGAGAGATAGTTGGGTTTCTAGGGCCGAATGGTGCCGGTAAGTCAACGACCATGAAGATTGCAACCAGTTATTTACCTCCAAGTTCAGGAGCAATAAGAGTAGGGAATTATGATGTCGTAAATCAGCCACTGGAGGCTAGAAGGATCACGGGCTATCTTCCTGAGCATAACCCTCTGTATCTTGATATGTATGTGCATGAATACCTGACTTTCTCAAGTCGGATTGCAGGACTTAGTGCCACCAAAAGCAAGACTCGGGTAGGAGAGATGATTGAGTTGTGCGGACTTACGTTGGAGCAGAACAAAAAAATTGAATCCCTATCAAAAGGATATCGACAGCGTGTAGGTCTGGCACAGGCACTTGTCCACGATCCGCAAGTATTGATATTAGATGAACCTACCTCCGGGCTTGATCCGAATCAATTGGTAGAAATAAGAAGGTTGATTAAGAATGTTAGTAAAAATAAGACGGTCATCTTCTCTACGCACATCATGCAGGAAGTGCAGGCTTTGTGTGACCGCGTTGTGGTTATCAATCGTGGAAAGATTGTCGCAAATGATACGTTACCCAATTTATTAAAAAATCAATCAGGTCAATCTGCATTGTTGATTGAATTTGAAGGAGGCGTTACCTGTGAAGAGATTAAGTCCATAGCAGGTGTGGATGAAGTAGAAGAAGTAGCTAATTTTAAATTTAGAGTAACAGGAGCACCAAGGATAGATTTACGACCTGAAATTTTTCGGTTTGCTGCGGATCGTCATTTATCATTGCTGGGGCTGAAACAGGAAGAAGGTTCATTGGAAGGAATTTTTAAGGAGTTGACAGCAACGGTATGATTCAGGTCTTTATTAAAGAATTCAACAGCTTTCTTAACTCATTAATTGCTTATGTAGTGATCGGAGTATTTCTCACGGCCATGGGTTTACTCATGTGGGTATTTCCTGAAACATCAGTACTTGATTATGGCTACGCTGACCTCGACACATTATTTTCTATGGGACCCTATGTTTTCATTTTTTTGATTCCTGCGATTACCATGAAGAGTTTTGCAGAGGAGAAAAAATTAGGAACTCTTGAACTTCTTCTCACCAAGCCAATTACTGATCTTGAAATCATTGTAGGTAAATTTCTGGCTGCTTTTGCTTTGGTTATCTTAGCCTTACTTCCAACTCTTATTTATTATTATTCACTATATCAATTAGGAAACCCTGTGGGCAATGTTGATGCTCCGGGAGCACTTGGTTCGTTTTTGGGACTGGCTCTGCTTGGAGCATGTTTTTGTGGTGTTGGAATTTTCGCTTCCTCTATTACCACCAACCAGATCATCTCATTTATTTTAGCAGCCTTCCTTTGTTTTTTGGTGTACACCGGATTTGACTCCCTATCAACTCTTATGAATGTGGGGGGGCAAGCGCTTTGGTTAAAACAATTTGGTATTCTTTACCATTATGAGTCGATCAGCAAAGGATTGATTGACAGTCGTGATTTAATTTATTTTTTTAGTGTAATAACTGTGATGATCGTATTGGCAAAAACAGTTTTGGGTAGCCGTCAATGGCAGCAATGATATGAGTTTGAGCAATTGGAGACAAAGTAAAAAAGCAGGGGATTGGCTAATGCTGGCTAATATCTTTGTGCTGATTACTTTGGTTAATTTGATTGCCTCCTATTATTTTTTTCGTATTGACCTGACACAAGAAAAAAGATATACTATAAAACCTCCTACCCGACAATTGCTGCAAGAGTTGGAAGATGAAGTTTTCATCGAAGTCTTTTTGGAAGGTGATCTGAATCCCGGCTTTAAGCGATTTCAGAAATCTATTCGGGAAACATTAAATGAATTTCGAATTTATTCAAACAATAAAGTACAGTTCACATTTACCGATCCTGCTCAGGCTGCCAGCGAAAAGGCTAAGAACGAGTTTATGAGTGAACTCAGTTCCAAAGGAATTAGCGGAATGAGGGTAATTGATAACAAGCAGGGCGAGCGATCGGAGAAATTGATTTTTCCTGGAGCCTTGGTTTCTTCCAATGGTTTTGAAAGTGGAGTTATGTTATTGAAGGGAAACAGAGGGCGCAGTTCGCAGGAGGTTCTAAACCAATCGATAGAAGGAGTGGAGTTCGAATTGGCCAATGCCATTAGTAAACTTAGCTCTATCCAACGCAAGAAAGTTGGTTTCCTTATAGGACATGGAGAGCTCGACAGTCTTGAAATTGCCAGCTTGAATAATGCCTTGTTGGAAAAATACGATGTAGTAAAGGTAAACCTCAAAAAAAAGACTGTCCTTTCAGGGTACGATGCCCTTATTATGGCGAAACCAAGAAGACCTTTTTCAGAGCAGGATAAATTTAAGCTTGATCAATACCTTATGAAAGGTGGTAAACTCTTGCTACTACTTGACAAGTTTGAAGCATCGATGGACAGCGCTTCCCTTGATAATTATTTTGCTCTTCCTATTGATGTCAGGCTCGATGATCAATTGTTTAAATACGGTATTCGACTTAATCCAGAAATTGTGCAAGACCGTGTAGCAGCAAAGTATCCCATTGTGATTGGCAATGTGGGCAGCCAACCTGAGATTATGCAGATGGAATGGCCTTTTTTTCCTTTGCTGAATCATTATGCAGAACATCCGATTACCCGAAACCTGGATGCGACACTCACACGATTTGTTAGCAGCATGGATACAGTAAAGGCGTTGGGGATTAAAAAGACTTCATTACTGATGACGTCCACGTATTCTCGTAAAGTAGGGACGCCTGTAAAAGTGGGTGTCGATGATTTAAGAAAGACACCACCTGAGAGTTTTACCTCCGGTGAAATTCCTGTTGCCTATTTAATGGAAGGTGAGTTTACTTCTCTTTATAAAAACCGTTTTCTTCCGCTTGGGGTTGATTCAACTTCTTTTCTAAACCAAAGTGTGCCTACTAAGTTAATTGTCATTGCAGATGGGGATGTGGCCAGAAATGAGATCAATCCAAGAACCAACGAACCGCAGGTTTTAGGAACCGATGTGTTTTCGGGATATACGTATGCCAATCAGGATTTGCTACTCAATATGATTTCTTACCTAATTGACGATCATGGTTTGATCAATGCGCGAAGTAATGAGATAAAGATCAGACCGCTGGATAAAGACAAACTCAAGAATGATCGCTTGTTTTGGCAAACCATCAATTTAATTGTGCCACTGATTGTTCTCGTTTTATTTGGAGTGATACGGGCCTTATTTAGAAAACGAAAATATACGGGCTACTGATGATGCAGGATAAAAAGAACATGCGCCTTTTATTTTCATTGATAATACTCTTAGTCGTTACCCTTGGCTTCTATTTTTTCACCACTACAGATGGGCGTTTGGAAATAGACAAGGACATGTTTAGGATAGAAGATCCCACCAAGATTAATAAAGTGATTTTAGAATCTCCTAAAGGAAAAATTGAATTGCATTATAATGGAACGGCCTGGAAAGTGAATGACCACTTCGATGCCGATCGTCAATTGATCACTGTTCTCTTTGCGACATTGGAGCAGGCCGAACCCAAACGACCCGCTTCTGAAAGTGAGCGAATGGGTATAGTTGAGCTCCTTACCAAAGAAGGAGTCAAGGTGAGTTTGCTCGAAGAGGGTGAATTAAAACAAATTTTTTATGCAGGTGGAAATCCCGAGAGGACACTTACCTATTTTTACAGCGAAGGCGATCAGCCCTATGTTATGACGATTCCTGGATACCGGATTTATGCAGCGAGTATTTTGGAGTTAAATGAAAATGGCTGGAGGGATAAACGTGTATTTAATTTTAACTGGAGAAATTTTAGAAAATTAGCAGTAAGCTTTAGTGCAGATAGTAAAGAAGACTTTGAAGTAAGCCAGCGCGAAAGGTTTTTTGATATAGCAGGGATTGACACGGATACTACCCGACTAAATAATTTTCTGGATGATGTTTCTTTGCTGACCGGAGATCAAATAATCTTGCCAAATGTGTTTCCAAGGTATGATAGCCTAATTAAATCTCCACCAGCAATGAAGATACTAATTAGCGACATAGCGAATCGCAGTTACCAACTGGAGTTGTTTCAGGGAATTCCGGGTGATCTTAATGTAGTGGGCCGAGTAAATGATAAGGATGTGATGATTTTTGATCGAAAGAAGATGTTTACAGTCGCAAAGAACCGGACCTACTTCAGGAAGAGGGCCGAGTAGAAATGACCTGAAAATTGACCATTTTTACAAATGGTTTTTCTTCCTAACTTTACCGCCTTACAACCACAAACCTCTGACATACAATGAAGTTTATTGTCAATTCCAGCTATTTACTGAAGCAACTTTCCAACATCAACGGAGTAATTACCACCAACCCTGTTGTACCTATTCTTGAGAATTTTCTTTTTGAAATAGATAAAGCGAAACTTACGGTAACGGCCTCAGACCTGCAGACCTCCATGATCACCGAAATAACAGTGGAGTCTAAAGAGCGCGGTAACATTGCTGTACCGGCCAGAATATTGTTAGATACCCTTAAAAATCTGCCTGATCAGCCAGTTACATTTTCTGTCGATGAATCGACTTACAGTATAGAGATCAGTTCTGATAATGGCCGCTACAAGCTTTCCGGTGAGAATGCAACTGATTTCCCAAAAGTGCCTTCAGTTTCCAATGATTTTTCCGCTTCGATTTCTTCGGATGTATTATCAAGGGCAATTAACAATACCATTTTTGCTACTAGCAGCGATGAACTTCGTCCTGCCATGACCGGAGTTTACGTTAACCTCGGTGAGAAGAACACCACCTTTGTGGCTACTGATGGTCATCGTCTGGTTCGCTATCGTAGAACCGATGTGAAGTCTGAGAAGGGAAATACGATTATTATTCCCCGTAAGGCACTTAATCTTCTTAAAGCCACGCTTCCAGCTGAAAATTCGGATGTAAGTATTGACTTCAATATGTCCAACGCTTTCTTCAAGTTTGGCACCATCCGCATGATATGCCGTCTGATCGATGAGCGTTATCCGGACTATGAAAATGTCATTCCTTCGGCCAGTACAATTAAGATGACCATCAATCGTGTGGACTTTTTAAGTTCGCTTAAACGCATTTCTATTTACGCGAATAAAACTACCCATCAGGTTAGACTAAAAATCACGGGCAGCGAACTTCAGGTTTCAGCCGAAGATTTGGATTTTTCCAATGAAGCAAATGAAAGGCTTTCCTGTGAGCATGAAGGCGAGGATATTGAAATAGGATTCAATGCAAAATTTCTAATTGAAATGCTCAGCAATCTGGATGTTGAGCAAATTAAATTGAACATGTCTGCCCCCAATAAGGCAGGTGTAATTTTACCTTCTGAAAAAGAAAAAGGAGAGGATATTCTGATGCTGGTAATGCCGGTGATGCTGAATCAATACGTATAATATTTTTCATTACCTCAAAAAAAAGGAATCGGTATTATTGGTTCCTTTTTTTGTTTCTTGAGATGAATAAATTACTTCAAATCTGAGAAATCGAAAGATGTTTCTAAAAACTTTGTAGTGAACCTACCTGAACGGAAAATGACATTGTCCATCAACTTCAGGTGGAAAGGGATAGTCGTTTTAATACCTTCAATAACAAATTCACTTAACGCACGCTTCATTCGGGTAATAACTTCTTCTCTTGATTGACCCGTTACAATAAGTTTGGCAATCATCGAGTCGTAATTGGGTGGAATGGTATAGCCGGCATAAACGTGACTGTCTACCCGTATACCGTGACCACCTGGCATATGGAGATTAGTGATCTTTCCGGGTGATGGCCTGAATCCATTTGCAGGATCTTCCGCATTGATGCGGCATTCCATGGCAAATAGATTTGGAAAATAATTACGCCCCGAGATAGGAACCCCAGCTGCAACTTTGATCTGTTCCTTAATCAAATCATAGTCCGTTACTTCCTCAGTAATTGGATGTTCTACCTGAATACGGGTATTCATTTCCATGAAGTAGAAATCTCCATGTTTGTCAACAAGGAACTCAACTGTACCTACACCTTCATAACCAATTGCTAGTGCACCTTTGATGGCTGCTTCTCCCATTCGCTCGCGCAATTCCTGGGTAACCACCGGAGACGGTGTTTCTTCTACCAATTTTTGATGCCTGCGCTGAATAGAGCAATCACGCTCTGAAAGGTGACATGCTTTACCATATTGGTCTCCTACTAATTGAATCTCGATGTGACGTGGTTCTTCAACAAATTTTTCAAGGTATAGTGCATCGTTTCCAAAGGAAGCTCCTGCCTCCCGTTTGGCATCGTCCCATCCCTTCTTAAATTCCGATTCATCATTGATGATGCGCATTCCTTTTCCTCCACCACCGGCCGTTGCTTTCACAATTACAGGGTACTTTATTTCCTTTGCAATCTTCATTCCTTCTTCAAGGGAAGATAGTAGCCCATCTGAACCCGGAATGACGGGTACGCCCGCTTTGCGCATGGTATCCTTAGCGGTGGCCTTATCGCCCATTGACTCGATCATCGCAGGGGTGGGGCCAATAAATTTGATTCCATACTCATGACATACGGCAGAAAATTCAGCCCGCTCGGATAGAAAACCATAGCCCGGGTGGATTGCATCGGCATTTGTGATTTCCGCAGCTGAAATAATGCGGGGGATGTTCAGGTAGGAATCTTTACTGGCCGGTCCTCCAATGCAAACAGCTTCATCAGCAAATCGGACATGTAAACTTTCACGGTCAGCCGTTGAATAAACTGCCACTGTCTTAATGTCCATTTCTTTGCAGGTACGTATGATTCGCAGTGCAATTTCTCCCCGGTTGGCTATTAATATTTTTTTAAACATAAAAAGTTCAAAGTTTGAAATTCAAAGTTCAAAACTATCAATCTTGAGTTTTGAATCTTGAATTGGTATTGATTAATCCGGCTCTACAGCAAACAGAACCTGATCGTATTCAACCGGTGAAGAGTTTTCTACCATCACCTTTACAATTGTTCCTGAAACTTCAGATTCAATTTCATTAAAAAGTTTCATTGCCTCGATAATACACACGGTCTGTCCTTTTGAAACCTTATCACCGATAGAAATGAAGGGAGGTGAATCTGGATTGGCCGTGCGATAAAATGTGCCAATCATGGGAGATTTAATATCAAGTGTAGTTTTGCTTGCAGATGCCGGCTTCTCCGATTTTGGCGCAACTGAAGCAATTGCCTGTGCAGGCAATGCGGCCACCGGTGCAACCATTGGAGAGGGTGTAGATTTGAACACCTTTTGATCTGGCTCACGCTTTACATGAAGCTTCAACTCCATCGTTTCGATGTTCACCTCATTCAATCCCGACTGGGAAATAAAATCAATTAAGTCTCGGATTTCGCTTGTTTTCATTTCGGATTGATTTTTAGTTCTATTTTCTACCGGAGTGGATTCTAATTTTGGAGAAGAACTTTTGCTTATAGTTTTTTTGCCCTTAGCCATACTAAAATTATTTGACGCGTTCTACATATTCACCGGTGGTCGTCTTGACTTTAATATTGTCACCGGTGTTCACAAATAAAGGGACACGAATTTCGGCACCCGTTTCGATGGTCGCTGCTTTTAAAGTTCGGGTAGCAGTATCGCCTTGCACACCGGGCTCAGTATAGGTAACACTCACAACCACGTGAGCAGGAGGCTCCGCTGTAATCGGGTTCGTTCCGTTTTCAAAAGCGATGAGTAATGTAACACCTTCTTTAATATAGTTTACAGAATCACCCAGCAGCGCTTTGTCAATATAAATTTGTTCAAAATTTTCATTGTCCATTACTACAAGGCTATCTCCATCGGGATAGAGATATTGATATTCTTTGGTTTCTACACGAAGTTGATCTACTGAATCACCGGGGCGAAAACGATTTTCTGCAATTTTTCCGCTTTTCACACTTCTCATTTTTACTTGATAGAAAGCCCGTAAGTTTCCGGGGGTGCGGTGTTGCAGTTCTTCAATTTGAACCACTTCACCATTGTACCTGATGTAATTTCCTTTACTAAGATCTGAAACGGTTGCCATAAAAATGAAACGATAAGTTACACACGAATTAAATAATTACAAGATCAGTGGGTAGAAGATTAAACCTAATTGCTATTGTAAGCCCATTTAACATAAACAGCACCCCAGGTAAAACCACCGCCAAATGCCGCCAAAATTATATTGTCACCTTTCTTCAATTTTTTCTCATAATCCCAGAGTAAAAGGGGAATTGTTCCTGCCGTGGTATTTCCATACTTAGCTATGTTCATCATTACTTTATCTTCGGTAATGCCCATACGATTGCCTGTGGCGTCAATGATACGTTTATTTGCCTGATGAGGTGCCAGCCATGCGATATCTTCAGGCTTAAGATGATTGCGCTCCATTACCTCACCTGCCACATTCGCCATATTGGTTACTGCAAACTTAAAGACAGCCGCACCTTCCTGATAGACATAGTGCTGTCTCGATGCAACAGATTCATGCGAAGCCGGTATTCGGCTGCCACCTGCTTTCATATGAAGATAGGCTTCTCCTGATCCATCACTTTTGAGGAGAGAGTCAAGTACCCCAACGTTTTCAGTAGTTGGTTCCAACAAAACACATCCTGCTCCGTCACCAAAAATGATGCAGGTAGTGCGATCTGTATAATCTAGTATGGCAGACATTTTATCTCCTCCGATAACTACCACTTTTTTATAGCGGCCTGACTCGATGAAACTTGTACCTGTGGCTAAAGCATACAAAAATCCAGAGCAGGCTGCAGCCATGTCAAAACTAAAAGCATTTGTTGCGCCTACTTCGGTCGCCACTACATTGGCCGTTGCCGGAAAGGTCATGTCGGGTGTTACAGTGGCGAAAATAATCAGATCAATTTCTTTGGGGTCAATTTTGGTTTTTGCCAGTAGGTCTTTAACAGCTGCGACACCCATGACAGAAACACCTTTGTTTTCTCCTTTCAGAATCCTTCGCTCTTTGATGCCGGTGCGAGAAGTGATCCACTCATCGCTGGTCTCTACCATTTTTTCTAGCTCCTGGTTAGTAAGGACATAATCAGGAACATGCCCACCGACACCCGTGATAGCCGCTTTTATTGTGCTCATAGATTCTGTGCAAAATCAGTTTAGCGTTTATACAAAAAATCAAATGCCCGGTTTATTGAAAACCGAGCATTCATTAAAAATCTAACTACTTTTCTCTTGCTTTTTTCCATTTAGAAAGGCAAAGCAGGGAATGATGAATATTTTACTAATAAACCTCATCATGGTTTACTAAGCCAGTACTTCTTTTTCCATTACCACGTTGCCTCGATAAAAGAGTTTTCCTTCATGCCAGAAAGCACGGTGAGGCAAATGGCTTTCACCTGTAGTAGGGCAAATGGTAAATTCCTTGGCAAAAGCTTTGTAGTGAGTTCTTCTCTTATCTCTTCTGGTTTTGGAAGTTTTTCGTTTTGGATTTGGCATAACCTATGTGTTTATTTTAACTTTTTCAATTTTTCCCATCGTGGGTCTATCGTATCACTTTCTTTTTCGATGTTGTCGTTAAATGAAGAGTAGATCAATTTACCTTCTCCTTCATCTTCCACCTCATTAGCATAGCGAGGATGTAGTTTCTTAATTGGGATCGACAATGCAATAAATTCATAGATGTATTGCCCAATATCTAAACTTACTCTCTCTGGATTGATGACGATGATTTCATCGCTTAATTCTGTTTCTTCTTCTCCGTATTTAAAGACAATTTTCTTGTCCATATCCACCCGGTAGTCAAACGGGTCGAGGCTTCGGTCACAAATAAGACCTGCTTTCCCATTTAGTTTAAAAGAGGCTTCAATGAACGTTTCATGTTTATCAAGTGTAACATGCGCGGCAAAATGGCCACCCGAAACCAAATCTGAACCATATTGCATAAAAAACTCGTCTCCAAATTGATAGTCAAATTGGTAAGCTTTTTGGCTCAGGCCGATGATGTTAACACTTAAAGCCTTCAACACTAAACCCCACCTTCAGGGTTTTAAAATTAGGGTGCAAATTTATCAGGTTTTGCCGGATTTAGGCCAGATTCCTTGTGATTTTGGAAAGGAATTTTGGGTGCAAGTGCCATTTTGATTTAAAAAAGGCTATTTTGGGCTTTAAATTTGGTTTTTGGCTAGGTGTAATTTCTAAAACAAACGACTTTGATTTCTTCCCAGCTCAGTTTCCCATCGTTTTCAACCAAGTAATCGACTACATTTTTTTTAAAACCCAGTTTAATGGCTATGCTTTTACAGAAGATCAATTCACTTTCAAAAACCTTTTGGTCTGCAAGCATCAGCGAAAAACAAGCCCATAAGTATTCAAATTTCTGATCATTGGAGAGTGCCCCAAGCGAATCAATCGGCTCCGGGTTGCGAATAAGTGAATTCACTTCTTCCTCTGAGAAATTTCGATCTTTGGCTATCTTAAAGATCATGTCACGTTCAACGGCTGCAAAGTGCTTGTCAACTTCTGCCAGTTGAATGAGAATATTGAGCTGTTTTTTAGTAACGATATCCATTTTGGAATCTAATTCTATCTTTAAAGGTGCAAAAAGTAAACTTTACCTGAAAGGACAAGTCATAAATGGTACTGTTGCTTATTTCTCTACGAGTTGCTCTCTTCTGTTCTTAATGATGTCACAGGCCACATAAATAGCCTGACGCATAGATCCTTCGTCTGCCATATTTTTTCCGGCAATAGAATACGCAGTTCCGTGATCCGGTGATGTTCTTACAATAGGAAGGCCTGCGGTATAATTGACTCCATTATCAAAGGCAATTGATTTAAAAGGAATTAGCCCCTGGTCGTGGTACATCGCAAGAACGGCATCATATTTTTTATGCTGTCCGGTAGCAAAAAAACCATCCGCGGGGAAAGGCCCAAAAATCAGCTTGCCTTTACTTTTTAAATCGCTGATAACAGGTTTAATAACTTCATTTTCTTCACTGCCAATCAGTCCTTCATCTCCCGCATGGGGATTTAATCCCAACACGGCAATCTTTGGCTTGGAGATATGAAAATCCTTCTTTAAGGTTAATTCGAGCAGACGGATTTTTAATTCAACGCGCTCTTTGGTGATGTGATTTGGAATTTCTTTGACCGGGATATGTTCTGTCACCAGACCAACCTTGAGATCATCGCCCACCATCAGCATAAGGCTTTCCATTGCGTCAAAGGTCTGCGTAAGGTATTCTGTATGACCCCGAAAAGGAAATTCTGGACTATGAATAGTGTTCTTGTCAATAGGTGCAGTAACAAAGCCGTCAATCAATCCTTCCTTAATGTCTTCAACAACTTTTTTTAAACTTAGGAGAGCGGCTTTTCCCGTTTCTTTTGAAGGCTGACCGGGATTGATTTCAATTACATCTTCCCAGCAGTTAACAACATTAATCGATTTGGGAGAGAACTGACCTTTATTCTTGACTTGGCTATAGTTAAATTCTTCCAGGTTCATGAGCTTACGATAGAAAGATAAGACCCGTGCAGATCCATAAATAACAGGTGTAGCCATATTTAATAATCGGCTATCTCCTAACGCTTTTATCACTACTTCAGGCCCGATTCCATTGAGGTCGCCAAGGCTAATCCCTATTTTTGGTTTTTCGTGATTCATTTGCTTTCGTTAGACGGCCGCAATTTAAATTAAATTTATTAAGGCACGAGCCAGCAGGTAAGAAATCCCCTGATCCATAGTGTACGACTATCTTATTTCTATCTTTCGTCTTTAATACCATGATAAGACCAAAAAAATCTTTAGGCCAGCATTTTCTGAAAGATGAGAACATCGCTAGAAATATTGTTGCTGCGTTGGAACTTAACAGTCATGATTTGAAGGTAATTGAAATTGGACCCGGCACAGGAGTCCTCACAAAATACCTCTGTCAAATAAAAGACATTGATCTTCGACTTATCGAAATTGACCGTGAGTCAGTAGCCTACTTAAGGGGGAGCTACCCAAATCTTAAAGGAAAAATCGTAGAGGGAGATTTTTTGGAATTGGATTTGGATATTATCCTTTCCGAGCCTTGCGCTATTATCGGCAACTTCCCCTATAATATTTCATCTCAGATATTTTTTAAAGTATTAGATCATCGCCATCAAGTCCGGCAAGTAGTAGGGATGCTTCAAAAGGAAGTGGCAGAGCGGATAGCCGCGCCTCCAGGAAGTAAAACTTATGGTATACTTAGCGTATTACTTCAGGCGTTCTATGATATTGAGTTATTATTCAAAGTCCCTCCCGGAGTTTTCTTCCCTCCACCCAAGGTTATGTCAGCAGTTATCCGGCTGAAAAGAAATGAAGTGAGCAAGCTTGATTGTGATGAGATTCAATTTAGGAAAATAGTAAAGCAAGCTTTTCAAATGAGACGCAAAACCTTGCGCAATGCCCTTAAAAGCCTAAATTTGCCTGCCTCAATTACAACTCTGTCTATGTTAGATAAGCGAGCAGAACAACTGGCCGTTGAGGATTTCATTTCACTTACGAAGTTAATAGAGGATACGCGTGAATAAGTTCGCAGAATTTGAGTTAAACAAAGAGTTTCGCGACCGTTTTCAGTTGGCACTGGATGACCGTGATCAAAAGTTTATTCTTGAAAGTCTGGAAGAAGTCAATCCTGCTGATATCACTTCCCTTCTTTACGAATTTAATAGTGAGGAATCAAAATATGTTTTGGATATCCTTCCTATTGAAATTCGATCTCAGATCATCAATGACCTGGACAGTGATACAAGGAAAGCGTTCATCAAAGTGTACCAACCCGGAGAGCTGACTGAAATCATCAATCTGTTGGATTCAGATGATGCAGCTGATATTCTTAATGAGTTACCGGTAAAAACCAGTGAAGAGGTGTTGGCATGCCTCGATCCGCTGCTAAAGTCGCAAGTCATTGATTTGCTCCGGTACGATGAAAATGTGGCCGGTGGTATCATGGCGAAAGAATTAATCAAAGCGCGTGATACTTGGACGGTCGTGCAGTGCATTGAAGAGATAAGAAAACAGGCCGAACAAGTTACCAAATTTTACGCTGTCTACGTTGTAGATGATACAGACAAGTTGTTGGGCCGGGTTTCCCTCCAGCAATTAATTCTTACCGATTCACGCACGCTGGTAAAAGATATATTTGATGACGATGTTGTAGCGGTGGAGACCTATAATGAAGACCGGGAAGTAGCAGAAATCATGAAGAAGTATGACTTGGAATCCGTTCCGGTAGTTAATGTTCACGGTCAGTTGGTGGGGAGGATTACAATTGATGATGTTGTTGATGTAATTTCAGAGCAAGCCGAGGAAGATCGTCAACTCATGTCGGGTATTACTGAAGATGTGGAGGAAGATGACAGCGTTTGGAAAAATACACGAGCAAGATTGCCGTGGCTGCTCATTGGAATTTTTGGGGGAATGCTCAGTGCCCGCTTCATGGGTATTTTCGAATTGCAATTAGCAAAGGTAACAGCCATTGCTTTTTTTGTGCCACTAATTCAGGCGACAGGTGGAAATGTGGGTATTCAATCTTCTTCGTTAGTTGTACAGAGTTTGGTGAATCCCGGTTTTGTTGATGAGGGACTTATGAGGCGCTTGGCCAAAGTCTTTAGCGTAGCACTCCTCAATGGTCTTTTTCTTTCTCTAGTAGTCTTTGCTGGTACTTGGGTTATTTTTGGGAATCAATCCATCAATCTAGTGGTATCCATTGCGCTATTTTGTGTCGTTATTTTTGCTTCCTTCATTGGTACAGTCACTCCACTTATTTTGAATCGATTGGGATTTAATCCTGCACTCGCTTCGGGGCCCTTTATTACCACTACCAACGACCTTTTAGGACTTGCTATCTACTTTCTAACCATTCATCTGCTGTTGTAATTCCATTTAGGTCAAAAGCCCTGATGTACAAACTAGTGTAATATTCTCCCGCATTTTGCACAATATCCGCAAGTTGGATCGATTATTTTTATAGTGGTTTTTAGGAAGAGATGATGAAATAGGGTGGAAAAAAGATGAGTTTTTTTAAAAAGCGAATCATAAAGCTGCAAGGGTTATTTAATGATGTAATCGAGAAACCGATTCTTACCTCGGCTATTGTACTTGTGCTCGTTACCATCCTTGTGCTGGCGCTTAGCCTTCCATATTACATCAATGACTTCAGTTCCTTTTGGCCACAGATATTAGTGGAGGCCCATGGAATGATATTTGATATTGCCGTCATTGGTATTTTGTTGTTCTGGTTGAATCAAAGTGGAGAAACTCGGCAACGTATCAGAACGTATAAAGATGAAATTGACGATTTTAGATTGTGGGAATCGGAAGAAGCCGCGTTTCGAACAGTAGGAAATTTAAAACGACTTAACCGTCATCGTGTTTATGAAATCAATTTAGTGAATTGTTATTTAGGGAAGACCAATCTTAGTTATGTAAATTTAAAGGGATCCAACCTTAACTCGGCCAACCTCACCAACTCATCACTGATTGAAACTAATCTTGAGAATACGAGGTTGAATCAAACGAACCTCGAGAATTCTAACCTTAATCAAGCTAATCTCAAAGGAGCTTATGCCAGTGGCGCCAACTTCAAGGATGCATTTTTAATTAAGACTCAATTTGAAGGCGCATTCCTCATCAAAGCTAATTTTAAGAATGCTTTTCTGATGGAGGCCAATCTTCAAAACAGTTATTTGATGGGAGCAGATTTTGAAAATGCCAGCTTATACAAGGCCGATTTGCGGGGAGCAAAAGGACTTACCTTAGAACAGCTCACGAAAGCGAAGACACTTTATCTCGCAAAATTCGATGACGAGATTTTGGAACAGATAAATTCCAATTTGCCCGAATTAGTAGGAAGCTGATAGGGCCTTGCCGATTTGGATTAATGGATTAATGAATTAATTTTGTAGGAGACAACGGTTTCGGCAACGAAGCCGTTGTTTCTTTTTTGGTATCGCGCAGAGAATGGTGAGTTTTTAAGATGAGGTTATGAGTAAAAGTATTTCTTACTATACAAAAGAAGGGTTGGAACGACTCACCAAAGAGTTGAGTACGCTGAAAAGCAAAGGCAGGGCTGACATTGCCCGTCAGATTGCTGAAGCTCGTGACAAAGGTGATCTAAGCGAAAATGCAGAGTATGATGCTGCTAAAGATGCACAAGGTCACCTTGAAGCTAAGATTGCACAATTAGAAGATTTGATGAGCTATGCACGCTTGTTAGATGAAAGCAATATTGACACTTCCAAGGTTTCCATTCTCTCCAGAGTAACAATCAAAAGCAAAAAGAATGGAGCATTAGTTACCTATATGTTGGTTTCAGAAGAAGAAGCCGATTTAAAGGCAGGAAAAATTTCTACGCAATCTCCTATTGGAAAAGGTTTGTTAGGTAAAAGGAAAGGGGAGATGGCTAAGATAAAAACTCCTGCGGGCGAGATTGAGTTTGAAATTATAGATATCAGTTTATAAACATCTTGCAGATGGCTACCATCTTCACTAAGATTATCAATCGTGAAATACCAGCTCACATTGTAGCCGAAGACGAGCAGTTTATTGCCATCCTTGACATCATGCCATTGGTCACAGGTCATACGTTGGTGATTCCTAAAAAGGAAGTTGATTATATTTTCGATCTGGACAATGATACCCTGGCAGGCATGAGTCTCTTTGCTAAAAAAGTGGCTCAAGCAGTAAAACAAGTTATTCCTTGCAAAAGGATAGGTGTTGCCGTTATCGGTCTTGAAGTGCCGCATACCCATGTTCACCTTGTTCCCATGAATGCGATGGGAGATATCAATTTCACCAGACCTAAATTGAATCCTTCTAAAGAAGAATTGGAAAAGGTTGCCGGTAAGATTAGGGTGGCGTATGGCAGTTAGGAAGGCTCAAGCATCTCCATGATTCAAATCGAAATTTGCCCTAAAGAAAATCAATATCCACGTTCAATGGACTTCTCATTAAGTACTGAAGCGCTTCGGGCACGGTCATACCTTCAAAAAGAACTTTGTAAAGTGTGCCTGTGATGAGGGCTCGTACTTTATAGTAATCGGCACATTTCTTTACAATCTGAATCGTGTTCACACCTTCTGCTACCTCGTGCATGTCTTCGAGGATGTGTTTCAATTTTTCACCTTTGGCCAAGCGATAACCCACAGTAAAATTTCTACTCATTGGACTGTTGCAGGTAGTCACCAAATCTCCAATGCCCGCCACTCCAAGAAATGCACTCGTGTTTCCCCCAAGTGCTTTGCCCAAATAGACCATTTCTACAGCTCCTCGGCTAATCAGTAATCCTTTGGCATTTTCGCCATAGCCTAATCCACTCAATGCACCGGAAGCAATTGCAATAATATTCTTTAATACACCTGCTATTTCTACGCCAACTAAATCATGATTCTCATAAACCTGAAACCGATCGTTGCGCAACAAACGCTTGCCTACTTGTATTACTTCGTTGAAGGGGCTAGCTACTACGGTCGCTCCAGGTTGACGTTGCGCCAGTTCTTTTGCCAGATTGGGCCCTGCGAGGCAACCTACGCGAACCACTACGCTCTCTTCGCGGATCACTTCGCTCAT
The DNA here is from genome assembly GCA_031401775.1 of Bacteroidia bacterium. Lineage (GTDB taxonomy): Bacteria > Bacteroidota > Bacteroidia > Cytophagales > Cyclobacteriaceae > ELB16-189. Next base: position 23,693 of record JANNRV010000043.1, read on the forward strand.
CGTTTTCACCTGACTGCGATTTAGCGTTGAAACACTAGCAATGGTTTCTCCCTTTGGTAAGGTAATGTCAAATCCTTTGGTGCCATGGATAAGAATATGGTAGGGATGAAGATAGGGTGATAGTTTTCTCATCATCGCCCTGAAATGAGCAGATGGAACCATCGGAAAGATAACATCACACTGACTAGCTAGATATTTAAGATCATTAGTCGGCAGTACCTGCTTATGCATCTTATGCCCCCGATTTTCTCGCTTATCAAGAATGTGCTGTACTACTTTTTCATCGCGTGCATAGAGCAATACTCTGCGATTGCGCGCAAGAATGTTGGCGATGGCAGATCCGAAATTTCCTGCGCCTATGACTCCTACCGGCTTGTCAGATAAATTTCTCGAGGTCATAGCCTACCAGCCGGTTGTGATAATAATAGAGTGTATTAAGGTCTTGTGTTATGATGTTGCCTTTCTTATTTTTTACTACAGGCCGCTTAAGGTGAAAAATACCAACATTTTCTAAACCATGCTTGATGACCAGATCGGCTTCCCCTTTGAGATGTGATGCACAATACACTTTGCCTTCGTCTTTTAGGTGATAAATTTCTTTTCTCACGCGCTTGAATACTTCCTTAAATTCATTATAGTCGATCTCCAATTCTTCTTCCGGCAACCTTAAGAAACTAAAAAGATCAAGTTTAGGATGTCTCTTCTGCCAGATTTCAAAAGCAATGAATGCCACCAGATGACTGGCAAAAACGCGATTGATCCGGTGATACTCTTTAACAATCTTTTGACTGAGCATTCGAGTATACTCGTCTTCGCGCTGTTTATCCTTAGTTACATCATTGTTGGAAACGAAGTAATCGCGGGTATCAATTATCCTGCCTTGAGCATCGAGACTATTTCCCTCGTCATCTACATAATTTCCTAATACATCAAGCCCCCTTCCGATGGATACAGAGATATTAGAACCATTCGTAAAAAACTTGAACAGGAATCGAATAAGCTGAAAGCTGCCGTAGGTGTCTTCCTCTGGAAAATACCTATCCTGTCCTTTTACCTGAAGATAATCCTCAATTAACTCGGGAGCTTCTAAGACAAAGTGATAATTGAGGGTTACCGGTACGACAAAGATTTTTCGTACTTCCGTGCCCGGATTATCCAGATAAAGATTTCGCTGTGCTTCAAGTGCGGTACTCAGCAATCCAAGTTTCAACTGTTTTTCGATAAGTCCTGATCGAGAACGCGTGCCTCCGGGGAAAAACAAACTGTGTGCTCCTTTTTGAATAGCAACGTTTGAATACATCTTCAAAACTTCGAGGTAGGGAAGGTTCTTCTTTCTGCGGTCGACTTTATAAGCCCCAAGGCTATTCATAAAGTAAGCCAGAATCTTTATGTTGAACAGATTCAATCCGGCACCATAGATGAATGCAGGCAAACCCAGTGAATGGATGACCCATCCGATAAGAATAGAATCCAAATTGCTGAAATGAGTAGGAACCATTACTACGGTGCCTTTTTTCGCCAGCCTCCGAAGCATTTTTACCTTACCAACAATTTGAATTTTATCTCGCAGTGTATATTTCTTACGGAAAAATGCACCAAATTTTTTTACACGAGCTCCATTCAGCAGTCTGGAGAACCAGAATTTGATAGCCTCTCGCGCAAAGCGGTACGAACTTGCATTGAACTTCCCAGCAATTTCATTCGCGTAGCGCTGGACAATCATCAGGAGAATTTCTTCTTCCTTTTTACCTGCTTCCTCCGGCTTCTTTGAGCCAAGTTCTACTAATTCGTTTTTGATTTTTGACCAAAACCGCGATTCGTCCTTAGGATCAGCTCGCCACCGGTTGCGCTTTAGTCGATTTTGTTCGCGGTATACTGTAGTTTCAAGTTCGTCAATCAACTGCTTGCGCGTGGGGCGCAATTGTCTGATCCGTTCAACTGATTTTTGAGCAACTTCATCCAGAAACTCTTTCCTGTTTTTGCTAAGCTGATAAACAGGCCAATCAGGTATGCCATCGAGGATAGGCTTATACTCCTTATTCTTATTCTTCTTTTCTACGATATCCATTAACTAAATTATAGACTGTCAAAGGTAACGGCTACCGATGCAATAGCCAAGTGCTGATTTTTACTTAAAATCAAAGGTTTACAAGTTGGACAGGCAGGAATAGAAGGAGAAATCAGATTTCGTCAGTCGCTTCCGATAAGCTTCGGGACATATCGGCAAATCGAGCCATGGCTTCATCAATAAAATCCTCATCAACGATCTTTCTTAACTCTGTTTCTGAACTAATGTCAAACTCGTTGAGCTTGAAGGTTTGCTCAAAGGGGCCCATTTCCAGCTTAATCAGGTATTTATTATTCCAATGGAAGATGGTGATTTTACACTCGGGATGTTCTATTTCTCCAACAACACGCATAGTACAAATCTCCGACTTTCAACTCGGAAAACCGAATTCGAATTAGGGTAGGTCCACACACGTTAACTTTATTGGCCTCAAACCCTTCACGTACCGATAGCATCAGAAAGATATGCGCAAAGGAGTTTTTTGATCTACCCTTATTCAAATTATGTATTCGGCATTCAACACTACACAATTCATGAAAGGAAGCCTTACCTTATCTGGGGGGATATTGTTCCAAAGACAAGAAGGGGGCAAGATTTAATTGCCCAATTTATTAAATATTGTAAAGTAGTTATCAAATTTTTGTTGCTCAGGATCGTTTTGAATCCAACTGTTTTGGCTTGGAAAGGGTCTATTTTATCGTTACTTGTAACCTATTGGGTATTTTTAATGTTGTATTTTTGATAGCTAATTGAAGGTATGAACTTTAACGCCTACCGATTTATTTTCGTCTTCTTTTTTTTGACACTGAGTACGGTATTCACGCAGACCGTCTTTGCTACTCATTTAAGAGCAGGGGAGATCACTGTAGAACGATTGAGTTGTACAAGTCTTACTTTTAGAATAACCATAACAGTTTACACCAATACAGGTTCTGAGATTAAGTTTGGGGACGGAGTGCTTGATTTTGGTGACGGGAGCACGCCTCACATTACACCTACCATAGACAATACTCAACGATCGGATTTAGGACCTGGCATTGGAACGGTGTCCTATTCGTTCAATCATACTTATTCAGGACCAGGCCGTTATGTGATCAGTTACCTTGAACCTAATCGAAATGCCGGTATCTTAAACATGTTTAATTCGGTTGAGACAAGATTTTATGTAGAGACGGTCATCAATATAGATCCATTTTTGGGATGTAGTAACACACCAAGACTTCTTGTGCCTCCCATTGACAAAGGATGTACGGGAGCTGCATGGTTTCACAATCCGGGTGCTTTTGACCCGGACGGAGATAGCCTTTCATTTGAATTGGCCGTTCCCAAAAAGGCTAAAGGTGAAGAAGTAAACGCTTATCGCGATCCAAACGTAAAAGAGTTTTATGATAAGATTGGAATAGATTATGGCACGGCTAATGAAGACGGCAATGGCGCTCCAACTTTTAAAATCAATGCCACAACCGGAACACTGATCTGGGATGCGCCCGGTGCTCCCGGTGAGTACAACATTTCATTTTTGATCAAGGAGTGGAGAAAAATTCAGGGTGCTTGGATTTTGTTGGGCTATGTAACACGTGATATGCAAATTGTTATAGAAGATTGCTTGAATCAGCGCCCAGAGTTAACGGTACCTCCTGATATTTGTGTAGAGGCAGGAACTGTTATCAGTGAAGATATTTTTGGGAAGGATCCTGACTTTGACAGTGTGAAAATTGAGGCTTTTTCACAAGTCTTTTCAATCAACCCATCACCTGCAACTGTTTTACCTGATCCTCCTAAGTTCCAATCATCAACAGGTATAAATGGTGCCATGCTTAAGTTTACGTGGGCTACGAAGTGCGAACATATTAAAGAACAAGCGTACCAGGTAGTTTTTAAGATTACCGACAATCCTTCTACAGGCCCCAAACTTGTTCAGTTTAAGACTTGGAATATTAGAGTCATCGGTCCCGCACCTATCTGGAAATCAGCTGTGGCTAATCACATTAAGAAAGAGGCCAATTTGGAGTGGGAGACCTATACGTGTAATAATGCAGTGACGATGCAGATTTGGCGGAGGATAGATCAGTTTGCGTTTGTTCCTCCTGAATGTGTTACCGGTATGCCTGATTTTCTTGGTTATTCAATGATAGATGAAGTACCGATTGCTCAATCTATCTATGTTGATAAAAACGGGGGAAAGGGATTATCTCCGGGAGCGCAATATTGTTATCGATTGGTGGCCGTGTTTCCAATTCCTGGTGGAGGCTTTAGCTACGTTTCAAACGAAATTTGTCTGCCTCCGATACTTGCCCTTGCGCCAGTAATCACAAACGTTACAGTTGACAAGACGAGTTCTACGGCTGGGCAGATTAGTGTAAAATGGAGGTCTCCTTTTGATTTGGACAAAACACTATTTCCACCACCCTATCGATTTGTGGTGGTAAGAGCAGAAGGTTTTTCGGGCGACATAAAAATTGTGAGACTTACTCCAACCTTTCAATTGGATTCTGTTTTTGTAGATACTCCCTTGAATACAGAGGAAACTATCTTTAATTACAGAATCGTTTTATTAGACGGTAGTAATGTTGCTATCGATACATCTTCTACTGCCTCTTCTGTTCGGCTCGAGGCAAAGTCTCAGTTCCAAGAGATTGAACTCTCATGGAATGCAGATGTACCATGGAGCAATCAAACGCAGGATTACCCAAGGCATTTAATCTATCGGGGTGCTGCCAATGCGAGTGAAGCTCAACTTACACTAATTGATAGTGTGAATGTCAATGAACAAAAATTTAAATATACCGACTCTGGTCAATATCAAAATACCCCATTGAAGGATACTGAAGTCTATTGCTACCGAGTGATGACAAGGGGCGCTTATGGAAATCCTAAGATAAAAGAACCTCTTACCAATTTTTCTCAAATCATCTGTGCACAGCCCAACGACAAAGATGCTCCATGTAAGCCGGAACTTACCCTAAAGGGTATTGATTGCGGTGAGTACATACAAACGTCATCCTGTTCACCAAAAACATTCAGCAATTTACTTACCTGGCCAAAGCCTACAGATTTACTTTGTCGTTCAGATATCAAAAGTTATAATATTTATACTGCTTCTAAAGTGGGAGAGCCATTTGAACTGTATGTCACGAATGTTCGTGACACATTCTATTTGGATGCTAATCTTCCCTCGTTTGCCCGCTGTTATAAAATTTCGGCAGTTGACCGAGCTGGAAATGTGAGTGAGTTGAGCGATTCAATTTGCTTTGACAATTGTCCGAATTATGAATTGCCCAATGTGGTTACGCCTAATGGAGATAAATGCAATGATCTATTTAGCGCTTTTAATGATCGGGGTCAAATAGATGAGAATGGAAATGGTGCATGTGGACCGGTAGATCTTCTTGAACTGCGCAAAAAATGTGCACGTTTTGTGGAGAAAGTAAACTTCACGGTAAATAATCGATGGGGTAAAGAGGTGTACAGTTATGAATCTGGAGGAGAGCGCACCATTTATATTGACTGGGATGGACATGATAATAATGGAAAGGAATTATCAACAGGTGTTTATTATTACTCAGCAGAGGTCACTTTCGATGTGGTAGACCCTTCGAAAAAGACAAGAAAATATAAAGGATGGGTTCATCTGATCCGGTAAGCGGAAAAATAATCCTCTTTGATGGGGTTTGTAATCTGTGTAATAGCTCGATTCAATTTATCATTCGCCATGATCCTGAAAGCCAGTTTAAATTTGCTGCTCTCCAATCTCCTTTTGGCAGAGAGCAACTTATGAAGTTTGGTATTGAGCAGGATGCATTAAGCAGCGTTATTTTAATTCGAGACGGAGTTGCGTTTCAGCGAAGCGATGCCGCACTTGAAATTGCTCGTGATTTTAAAGGTATGTGGAGAGGTCTTTATTATTCTAAGATCATTCCTCGTTTTTTTCGAGACTGGATTTATGATCGAATTGCAAAAAACAGATATAGCTTGTTTGGAAAACGGGATGAATGCATGATTCCTACACCAGACCTTAAGGCTCGTTTTATTTTATAATATTCTTTGTCTTGTATCCTATCAACCGGTTTACGAAAACATCAGGCGCCATGACACTTTTGAGGTGTCGGAAGCCTTATTTGCATAGGCAGATAGATGAGATAAACCCAAATTATTTGTGTTCATTTCAATTTTGCTATTTTTAGACTTATTACGCTAACCAACGGCAGCATTATGAATGCATATATTTTTCCCGGACAAGGAGCTCAATTTCCCGGCATGGGCAAGGATCTTTATGAAAACAATGCAAAAGCCAAAATGCTTTTTGATCAGGCGAATGATATTTTAGGATTTAGCATTACAGAAAGTATGTTCAACGGGACAGCCGATGATTTAAAGCAAACCCGGGTAACACAGCCTGCTATTTTCATTCACTCGGTTAGTGTGGCACTCGTGAACGATTCATTTAAGCCAGATATGGTGGCGGGCCATTCTCTTGGAGAATTTTCTGCACTCGTGGCTAATAAAACGTTGTCTTTTGAAGATGCCCTCAAGCTAGTTTACAAAAGAGCCATGGCCATGCAGCGTGCCTGCGAGATCAATCCCTCTACGATGGCGGCTATCCTTGGACTGGACGATAAAGTTGTTGAGGAAATATGTGCTGCTATTCCAGAGGTGGTAGTGGCGGCAAACTATAATTGCCCAGGGCAACTGGTAATCTCCGGATCGATGAAGGGAATAGAAATAGCGTGTGAAAGATTGAAAGCTGCCGGTGCTAAACGAGCATTGCCTCTGCCGGTAGGGGGGGCATTTCATTCTCCCCTGATGGAACCAGCTCGTCAGGAATTGGGAGAGGCGATTGCTTCAACTCATTTTAGTCAACCAATATGCCCGGTTTATCAAAATGTAAATGCACTACCCTCAACCGACATCACTACCATAAAGAAAAATCTTGTCGATCAACTTACCGCTCCTGTGCGATGGACGCAATCCGTTCAAAATATGGTAAAAGACGGAGCGAAAACATTTACCGAATGTGGGCCTGGCAAAGTACTTCAGGGCTTGGTTAAAAAAATTGCTCCTGAAGTTATGGTGATGAGCTTATAACTTGTTATGACGAAAAACAGTGATAAGTACGTCATTTCGAGCGTGAGAGAGAAATCTACATATGGAGAACAAATTGGTAGATTTCTTGCTCGAAAAGACATCGATTGTATTGAGTAACTCCAGTCTATAAAACGTAAGGACTCACTTTCAGAGGGTCAGTACATTCCTTGAGAAGTTGCTGACAGGTTTTCTCAAGTAAGGGATGAAAGAAATTGGGAGCAATTTCGCAAAGCGGCACTAATGTGAATCTCCTCATCGCAAGCCCCGGATGAGGAACGATCAGTTTCTCGGTTTGAATTATCCGGTTGTTAAAGAAAAGGATATCAAGATCGATTGATCGAGGCCCCCACTTTTCAAGTCGTTCTCTGCCTAATTCAGTTTCAATAGCAAGTAATTTCTGAAGCACCTGTTCAGGAGCATTTCTTGAATTTACCTCTACCACCTGATTTAAGAATTGAGGCTGTTGAGAAATTCCCCATGGCTCTGATTGATAGATCGAGGATTGTGCTAGAATGCGGCCCACATCCGTGGAAATTTTATTCAGTGCCAAACCCAGGTTTTGCTCTCTATCTCCAAGATTGGAACCCAACAGTATGTAAATTCCCTTGCTCATCCTTAAGGCGCAAGATAGGAGCTTATTTTATTGAAATGGAATAAGTATTTTTGCACTCAAATTTAAACAGCATGTCATTTCTTAAAAACTTTTTTGCATCGTGTCTGGGCGCCCTGGTAGCCATCCTTCTTTTTTTTGGCCTACTCATTTCTGTTTTTTCCATTTTGTCCTCTTCCAATGAGGTCACTATTTCTGATAATTCAGTGCTTTATCTAAAGCTGGAAGCCCCTATTTCAGAATTAGAAGTCGATGATCCGATTACTGAATTATTTCCCGGTGCGGGGGAGCCGGGGATTGGCTTACTTCAGTTGAAACAGGCTATCCATCATGCTAAGGATGACTCTAAGATTAAAGGCATCTACCTTAATCTTAGTTTTATTAGTGCGGGTATTGCTACCGTAGAAGAGATTCGTGAATCATTACTGGATTTCCGTAAGTCGGGTAAATGGGTCGTTGCCTATTCTGACTATTATTCAGAAGGTGCTTATTATCTCGCTTCTACGGCCGACAAAGTTTATCTTAATCCCGAAGGACAGTTAGAATTTAACGGATTGGCAATAGAAGCCATATTCTTTAAGAAAATGTTGGATAAACTTGATATCAAGCCACAGGTTTTCAGGGTGGGTGATTTTAAAAGTGCGGTTGAGCCTTTTCTTCGCGACAATATGAGTGATGAGAGCCGACTTCAATTAAACTCTATCATTAATTCAATTTATGGAGAGATGCTTCAACGGGTAGCAGAGTCGCGGAAGATACCCAAAGATAAGCTCAAGGATATTTCTGATAAAATGCTCGTCCGTAATGCAAGATTGGCATTGGAAAATAATCTAGTTGATTCACTATATTATGATGATCAGGTTAAAGATGAATTGCGCGTGCGGCTAGGATTAAAAAAAGACAAGTCAATCTCTTTCGTAAAATATTCCAAATACAGAAAGAGTTTCACTACCTATAAAGATTCTAAAAATGAGATTGCAATTATTGTTGCAGATGGAGAAATTCTCCCGGGGCAATCCGACCAGGGAACAGTGGGCGCGGCCACCATTATGGAAGAAGTGAGGAAAGCAAGGATGAATGATAATGTCAAAGCAATTGTATTGCGCGTCAATAGTCCGGGTGGGGCCGCACAAGCTTCAGATCAAATGTGGAGAGAATTGCGATTAGCTGCAAAAGAAAAACCCTTGATCGCATCTATGTCCGACTATGCAGCATCGGGTGGATATTATTTAGCGATGGCGTGTGATACCATTGTAGCTCAGCCCAACACGATTACCGGTTCAATTGGGGTGTTTGCTGTCTTGTTCGATTTGAGTCAATTTTTAGGCAATAAGATTGGCATCACTTCAGAGGAGGTAAAAACCGGGGAGATAGGTGAGTTATTTACCATGACGCGTTCACTCAATGAAGTGGAGAAAGGAATATGGCAAAAACAGACAGAGGAGATTTATGAGACATTTACCAATAAAGCAGCAGCGGGCAGAGGCATGACCCAGGATGAGATAAAGAAAATTGCTTCCGGCCGGGTTTGGACGGGCTCTCAAGCAAAAGACAATGGGCTTGTTGATATTCTCGGCAATTTTGAAGAGGCCATTGCCGTTGCTGCCATGGCAGGAAAGGTAGGGGACGATTACAAAATCAAATACTATCCACGGCAGAAGCCCCTCCTTGAAAAGCTCATGGGGGATGTGGAGGAGAACATCGAGGCCAAATCCCTAAAGAAAGAATTAGGCGCCTATTATCCCTGGTATCAGCAGTGGAAGAAGGTTAAGAATCATCAAGGAGTTCAGGCCAGAATGCCTATTGAGTTCAAGGTTTGGTAGGAAGTCTTAGTCTTAAGAAAATTCCAAGAGTCGTTTTTGGGCATGTAAGGTTTGCTGGGATTTTTGCACAAAAAATTCCTTTTTTGACTAAAAGTTCATGTGTCGCTTAAAACCACCGGATAGGTTAAGCGAGCGAACGAGTCATGTTATTAGAAGATCATGTTCAAGACTTGCAAAAGTGAGACAGACTTGAGTTGAAATTACTTTAAGTTTTTTATGTGTAGTTAATTTCTTTTCTAAAGAGGAGATTCAAATTTCTAGCGAAGTGAATTGGTAAGACTTGAAGTTTAGAATTCAAAATCAGAAGCTGTGATAATTGGCATTACAGATTTTCTCAATTCCAAAGACTTGGTAGATTGGTTCACCTGTCATTCGGGCGATTACACAATCAATTCTTCATTACCACAATAGGTCGCTTTCTTTATATAAAAAGCAAAAGGCCATCCGGAGTGGCCTTTTGCTTTAAAAACCTTAAAATCAGTCTAGTTTGTCAGAAGAAGCTAATCCCCCAATTGGGGCATTATCGCTTTTAAATGTTTCAATAGTTACACTCTTCTTTTCTTTTGCTATCTTATTAACAGAGATGAAAGAGAAGGACAGCGTAATTATTGCAACAACTAATAGAGAGGTGATTATTTTCGCTTTCATAGTAATTATGATTTATCTTTTAAGAGGATCTCCTGTGCCGGTGCCACCATTGTTATCGCCATACACAGGCTTAACAGGTTCTTCAGTGCAAGAAGTAATCGCGAAGCTAGAGCATGCAACAAGGAGAAGGATGTAGATAATTTTTTTCATGGTGTGTTAAATGTTTATGTTTGTAAATGGTTTAGAATAAATTTGTATGACAAATGTGAAGAGTTGATACAAAACTATTTTATGTAATGTTTCTCTTTAATTACGTATGTACCTTAACTTTTTCAATATTATAAAACTCACTCTGCTAATAGGTATAGGTTGTCTTATTTTATCAGGAGAGATAGCTGCTCAGGATCGAAAGAAAATAGACTCTTTAAATTCCATCTTACCAAAGAACCTCACACCGAAGCGTGCAGAGATATTGATGGAAATTGGGATTGAATACGCCAGCTCAGACAATTTAACTGCGCTTAACTATTTTAAGGAAGCGCAATCACTTTCACTTCAGATCGGAGACAGCGCTAGCATTGTATCTTCCGGATGGCTGGAAGGGGAGATACTCCGTAGATTGCAGCATATCAATGAATCAAACAATATTCTTGATTTTGTTTTGCCTATTGCAGAGCGAAATAGCTATTCAAAAGACTACAAAAGAATTCTCAATACACTTGCTATTAACCATACCTTTTTAGCCAATTATGATAAGGCGCTTGAATATCATTTTAAATCATTAATAGCAAGAGAGGCTGAGGGGGATAAGGAAGGAATAGCTATATCATTGAACAACATCGGCCTTGTTTACTACAAATTGAAAAATAGTGAAAAGGCATTAGAGTATTACAATCGTGCTTTGAAGTTGAAGGAGGAAATTAATGACTCTTATGATATCAGCAGCCTCTTAGTGAACATGGGATTGTGCTACAATCAACTTAAGAATTTTGAGGAAGCTAAGAAAGCTATAAAACGAGGGCTTTCTTTATGTGAAGGAGAGTGTTCTCAACAGATAATAATAATAAGTGAATTTGGACTTGGTAGTTCTTTTCTAGGCTTGGGTAATTTGGTTGAAGCAGAACAGCATTTCTTAAAGTCATTAGAATTAGCCAAAAAATACAATGATAAAAGGCATCACGTTGAAAATTTAATTTTACTTTCAAGAATAAGATTTCGTGAAGGGAAAGGGGAAGCTGCTTTGCAATTTCTAAAAGATGCTGAAGTAATTGCCAATGATACAGGCTATGATGAAGTACTTATAGATATATACAGATGGCATTTTACCGTCCTCAACTCCTTGAAAGATTATAGGCAGGCTTCCTATTACCAAAATAAATACATTCAATTAAAGGATAGTACCTACAGTGATCAATTGATTAAAAACCTTGCCAAGGTTCAAACCAACTATGAGGAACGCGAAAACATTAAAACAATTGCTGAAAAGAATGCAGTGCTCGCGCTGAAGGAAGAGACTCTCAAACGGCAGCGAACAGAAACCCAATATGCCATTGTTGTCTCCGTCCTCGTTTTTGTTTTGGCCATTTTAATGCTGCTGCTATTTCAAATTACCCGCAAGGCCAATGCAAAACTGGAGAGGCGTGTAGAACAACGAACCAAAGAACTTAATGATACAGTCGAAGACCTGGCCAAAGTAAACGGTGAACTCGATAATTTCATTTACAAGACCTCACATGATATACGCGGTCCGCTGGCGAGTCTGAAAGGAGTTTGCAACGTGGCGATCATGGATGTGAAAGACGATGTCGCACTCAACTACCTTCAAAAACTCGATGTTACTGCCGAACGATTAAATACGATTCTTACCCGCTTATTAATCATCAACCAAATCAATCATGCGGTCTTAGCCGCCAACGTAATTAACTTCGAGGAACTTATTGAAGAAATTCTGATGCTGGAAAGAAAGAAGGGAGTTCCGAAACGACTTGCGATATCCTATGAAATAGAACAGGGATTTACGGTAAGATCAGATAGAGACCTGATGCGCATTGTGCTGGAGAATCTTATTGATAATGCTATCAAATTTTATAATGAGTCAGAACGCATTGAGCCATTTGTTAAAATTCAAATCACAAGGCAGTCGGATAATGTGATCATCAAGGTAACGGACAATGGTGTTGGTATCAATGATGAAACGAAGGAGAAAATTTTTCAGATGTTTGTCCGTGCTTCCGAGCGATCGGAGACAGGCGGCATTGGCCTGTATCTTTCCAAACTAGCTACTGGTAGGTTGGATGGTACTATTGAATTTTCTTCCACACCTCAAAAACATACCGAGTTTAAGGCAACATTTCCGCTCGATCTTGGGCCGGTGTTGGATAAGCGGAATGAGCAGGAACGTATCCGTGAGTTTGAGAAAAGTCAACAATTGGAGAAACAAAAGGTACTAACGGGCTCCTAATTTCCCTTCCAATCATCATCTTTGTAGTCCTCCTGAAAAGGAATAGCACAGGACTATGGCGAACAATCAAGAATACAAACGATTTACGGTTACCTCGGCACTTCCCTATGCTAACGGACCCAAGCACATAGGTCATCTTGCCGGTGCTTACATTCCTGCAGACGTTTATGTTCGTTATTTAAGACTTTGCGGCAAGGATGTGGTCTATGTTTGTGGAAGCGATGAGCATGGTACAGCTATTCCGAATCAGGCCTTAAAGGAAGGAACGACCTCAAAAGCAATTATTGACAAATATCACAAACTCATAAAAGAGTGCCTTTACCGGTTTGGTATTTCATTTGATGTTTATCACCGTACGAGTGAACCTATCCATCACCAGACTTCGCAGGAATTTTTTCTGAATCTTTTTAATAAGGGATTGCTGACCGAAGAAACCTCAGAGCAGTATTATGATGAAGAGGCGAAGGCATTTCTTGCCGATCGGTACATTGTGGGCACATGTCCTAAGTGTGGGCATACCAATGCCTACGGAGACCAATGCGAGAAGTGCGGTTCGACATTGAGTCCGCGCGAACTCATCAATCCGCGCTCTACACTTTCAGGAAAGCCACCCGTATTAAGACCTACTAAACATTGGTTCTTACCCCTTCAGAACCATGAACAATGGTTGCGCAAGTGGATATTGGAGTCTCACAAAGAGGATTGGAAGATCAACGTGTATGGTCAATGTAAATCATGGATTGACGCAGGGCTTCAACCGCGTGCGATGACACGTGATTTAGATTGGGGTATAAAAGTTCCTTTGCCGGATGCCGAAGGGAAAGTTCTTTATGTTTGGTTTGATGCACCCATTGGTTACATCTCGGCTACTCGTGCACTCTTTGATGAGCTGAGTTCAGGTGTTCAACTATTTTCCTCCCCTCAGCGCAATTTTGGAAAAGTTGGAAAAGAAGATTGGAGAAAATATTGGGAGGATAAGGAAACCAAGTTAGTTCACTTCATTGGAAAGGATAATATAGTATTTCATTGTATCATTTTTCCGGTAATGCTCCATTCCTCAGACCAATACATTGTCCCGAACGATGTGCCTGCTAATGAATTCATGAACTTGGAAGGCGATAAGATGTCTACCAGCAGAGGTTGGTCGATAGAGATGCATGAATATCTAAAGGACTTTCCCAATAAACCAGATGTGCTACGGTATTCCATGCTGACTAATTTACCCGAGACAAAGGATAGTGAGTTTACCTGGAAAGATTTCCAATCCAAAAATAACAATGAGCTGGTAGCGATCCTTGGCAACTTTGTAAATAGAGCGCTTGTGCTCACGCAAAAATATTTTGATAATAAAGTTCCGCTTCTCGGTTCGCTTGGGGAGATCGATCGCAAAGCGATAGAGACATTGAAAGTGGCACCGGGTCTCATTGCTAGTGCTATTGAAGGGTATCGTTTTCGCGAGGCCACGGCACAAATGATGGATGTGGCAC
>JANNRV010000044.1:0-29376 GCA_031401775.1 Bacteroidia bacterium
TTAATGCGATTAACATTTTTTCGAGTTTGCTTGCTGAAATCATATTGTCGGAGGTTAAATATTTCTTTGTCTGTATAAATATAAAAATAACTCATCGTCACCGTCAACTTGCCCCACTCGTCCCAACTGCTTGCCCACAACATTAGTGTAAGCGCATGTTCGCGGTGCTATATATCTGAAAAGATGCGCATATTTCGCTTATAGTTGAGTGTTGATGACTTTCAGCAAACACAAAAACCAGAAACACACTGTTTACCGCTTCCATTATCAATTCTACTCATTCAAGGCTAAATATCCAAGTTGTCTAAGGGGCTTTTTATCCCACTCAGGGCTTTACTGGTCACATGAGTGTAAACCTCTGTGGTCTTGCTGCTGCTATGCCCAAGTAGGTTTTGTATGTAGCGCAAGTCTGTGCCATTTTCCAATAGGTGTGTGGCAAAGCTGTGCCGCAGCGTGTGCACCGTGGCGTACTTCTTTACGTTCGCCCGCTGCAAGGCCTCTTTGACTACCGTCTGCATGCTGCGCTCGCTATATTGCCCCCCAGTTTCTCCTTCAAATAGATAGTCCTTTGGACGGTACTTCTTGTAATAGTCCCGCAATAGCGGAAGAAGTTTCTCAGCCAGTAGAGTATAGCGGTCTTTCTTCCCTTTCGCACCTTTTATGCTTATCTGCATCCGATCGCTGTCTATATCATTCGGTTTTAGACTCAGCAATTCGCCTAACCGCAACCCTGCCGAGTAGCAAAGCATAATCATCGTTTTATGCTTTAGGTTTTTGGTGCCTTTTATCATCGCCTGCACTTCCTCTACAGATAGTACTGTAGGCAGTTTCGTTTCCTTCAATGGCCGTTCCAATTGGTAGAACTTGCGTGCGCCACCTTTTACTTTTTCATAGTAGAATTTGATGGCGTTTATGGCTTGGTTTTGCGAGCTAGCCGATATGCCCCGCTCTTGCACCAAATAGCGCGTGTAGGCAATTATCTCTGGCTCCGTGATTTCATCAATTTTCTTTGTGTTGTAATAATTGATAAACTCTTCAAAGGATTGCTTGTAGACCTCGATGGTGCTGGCAGAGTAACGCATGATCTCCAACTTTTCCAACATCACATCTGGCCAGGTGCGGTAGTTGGGTATTTCGTACATACGGGGCTTGGGTTTCACTCCTTTTTTCACCCGATCGTCCTCCCAAACCAATTCTATCCGTTCGGTTGAGCAAAAGTCTTCTAATACCTTCTTTTGTTTTTCTTCTATTGCCACGCTCCACCACTTTTCGCCCTTGTCATACTTGGCAAACGGAAAAGTTTTGAGCATTGATACCAACAACGGATGGTAAAACGCAATCACCCGGAATCTCCCGGTTTTGTATTGCACCACCTTCACCGTAAGTTTTTGTGCCTTCTCTTGTGAGATCGATGGCTTTGGTTTCCCTTGCGATCTTGCTTCGGCACTTGGCTTTAGCGCCTGAAGTTCGGGAAAGGCTTCTTTTAGTTTTTCAAAAACAACATTTGAGGCGTCCACATGCCATGCTTTTTCAGTCTGGCTCCATTTGCAGTCAACAATTTTCCTTAGCTTTTCTGTAATTGAATTGTTGAAGGGAAATTTTATGAATAACCGCTTCTCCCCACGATGGATTTTGTCATAGTAGTGCATCATAATGGTCATTTAGTTGCGCCTATACCTCCAAAAATAGGGAATAAGCGCATGTTTTGGAATTGTCTATTAGAAACTACTAAACCTTGACCCCAGCCTTGACCTGGTAGGGCAAAAATCATATAAAATGGCGTAATTGAGGTCTAAATGATGTTTATTTTCCGTCCCGTCCAGATATAACTGGCGCAAGTCTTAGGTAATGGGGTTGGGCTTTGTGGGCGACTTGTGCATGAACCAATTTAGAAGTGTGAAGACAAGTCACCTTCGTCTTTCCTGAGCACAACCAAAGTCCAGGAAGTCCTCGACTTAACAAAGTTAAACAACTGACACAGTTTAATGAACAGACCCAACCAATGGCAAGAATACCATGAAGCAATTGCAAGAACGTCACCACCCAATGTCAAGAACGCCACCACCCAATTGCAAGGAGACCATGAAGTAGTTGCAAGATCGTCATGAACCAATTGCAAGGAGACCATGAAGCAGTTGCAAGATCGTCATGAACCAATTGCAAGAAGACCATGAAGCAGTTGCAAGAACGCCACCACCTGGTTGCAAGGTCAAACAGGCTGTTCGACATCGCAGGGCAGGACGAACAGGAAGAGGATTGTAAATCCTGTACCCATCATTAACCCAACTTATACCGGCAAAACCCTACTTCACCGCAATGGGAGCCAGGCAGCTTTCAGGGATCTTAAAGGCATCGACCAGCGGTACTGCCTCCTGGCGAATATCCCAGCATAGCTGATTCACCATCTTCCGGATCGCTTTCGTTTTACCACCTTCCATGTATCCGCTTTCCAGATACCAGCCCCGGTTCTTTTCCATCTGCGATAAAGCAAAGAGCTGACAGAGCTTCGTCAGCACCTTTTTGCAACCTTCATCCTGCGTCCGGCCTACCTGCAAAATGAATTGCTCCAGGATCACTCGCTCCACATGCGCAAAGGCTACTTGTACTAAATGATGCTGGCTCACATTAAATGCATCGAAGGAATCAAGACCACCGCCAATTAGCTTCTTTAATCGCTTGGCCGAAGAGGTAAGAATGTCACGTTCTCTGTATTTGAACGCATTCAACTGAAATTCAAAATCCAGAAGGTGCTCTTCATCCGTATTGCGTGTCGTAAAGGGATTCTTTTCCGAAATAGAAGTAGAAGCCTGATCGGCCACATAGTTTAAGATACCAAACACATTCATGTTGCTGAACTCTTGTTTGAATTCAGTCAGCCTGCTTTTGGCCACCAGTTGCATCAGCACAGTATTGTCTCCTTCAAACGTGGTATAGATTTCTGAGTCATTCTTCAGTCGGTCAATCCGGTTCTCGGATAAATAACCTTTTCCACCGCAGCACTCTCTGCACTCTTGTAGCGTGGCGGTCGTATTCCAGGTAGCAAAGGATTTTAATCCTGCGGCAAGTGCTTCTATCTCCTGCATATCTTCTTCTGTTCGCTTGAGGAATCGATCCGTCAGGTAACGCAACGAAAAATGCAGTGCATAGGCGTTAGCCAATAAAGGCATGAGCCTTCGCTGATGCGTTCTATAATTTAAGATGGGAACTTCGGCACTGCCTTCTGGCCCAAACTGTTTTCGCTGATCGCTATAGCGTATAGTAATCGTCAATCCTGATTTCACTGCACTCAGGCCCGAGCGCGGTATTCCGATTCGCCCACCGACTAAGGTACCCAACATGGTAAAGAACCTTCGGTTGTCACTGGAGATAGGACTGGCAAATTTTCCGTCAGCGGTCACCGAAGCAAAACGATCTAACAAATTCTCATACGGTATCGTTACGTTTTCGTAGTGTATCTTGCCGTTATCCACCCCATTCAATCCCATCTTTCGTCCACAGTCTTCAATGGTAATGCCCGGGAGGGTCTTCCCACTTTTATCGCGGAGCGGAACTAAGAAGGCACTAACGCCATAATCTTTTCCATCCAGAATTAACTTCGCAAACGTAGAGGCCATTTGCCCGTGCACAGCCGCATTGCCAATGTATTCCTTCTTAGCACCTTCATGGGGTGTGTTAATTACAAAAGTTTTCGTGGTATGATTATAGGTAGCAGTGGTTTCAATACCACGTACGTTTGAACCATGTCCGGTCTCTGTCATAGCGAAACAACCGGGCAACTCTAACGTGCCAATCGATTTAAGATATTTCTTGTGATGTTTTTCCGTTCCCAGAAGATTGACACTCATGCCAAACAATCCGAACTGCACACCAAACTTAATAACGAGACTCAGGTCATGGTAGCTTAGCGCTTCCATAATAGCAAAGTAGCTGGCCATGTCCGCCTGACCTCCATACTCTTTAGGATAGGCCATGGAGCCATAGCCTTGCTGTGCCAGTTGGCGACACCATTGCAATACCCTCTCTCGGTATTCGCTGAGGTTGTCGGTATAGATCAACTTAAATTCAGGATCCGCGATAAGGGTTTTTACCTTATTAATGATTTTCTCTTCCGGACCATCCAGAATTTTGGTAAGCGTAGCAATATCAAAGGTGTACTGAGTATGTCGCTGTTGCGTAACAGTCGCGCGCCTTTCGGGATAGAAATTGTAAATGGTCTCTCCCGGAATTAATCCCAGGACAGTATCAATCGCCTCGAAGGACGCCCGTCCTTTTAACAGTGCATCCGCTAAAGGTTTCTTACCCTTCCCTTGAACAAGCTGATATCCAATATCAACAAGTTTACTATTTGCATTGGAAGGCATCTGATCAATCGCATTTCGAATTTCCAACAGCCAATCTTTAAATTCATCCGGAGAAGGAGGAGAGGAAGGATTGATCTGCTCCAGCAGAAATTGTTTTTCATTTTCGGTAAGCCACCCCTGACTGTCAACCAATCCTTTAATGGCCTTCACCTCGGTGGGGGTGAGCACAGCATCCGACCATACAATATAAAAGAGGGGAAGGAAAACATGCAAGTTCGGATTGGCGATAAGCAGGGGTGACGTTAACATAGCTTTTGGGTTTAATCTTTCACTTCAGTGATGACTACTTTCTCCATAACATCGCCCTGTTTTATTTGATCGATGACATCTAGTCCTTCATAGACTTTCCCGAAAACGGTATGATTGCGATCCAAATGTTTTGTGTTTTCCCGGCTGTGGCAGATAAAGAATTGAGAGCCGCCCGTATTGCGTCCAGCGTGAGCCATGGAGAGAACTCCTCTATCATGGATTTGATTGGGTCCGGTAAGCTCACAATCAATCTTGTATCCAGGTCCACCACCACCTGTACCATCAGGACAGCCACCCTGAATCATAAAGTTGGGGATCACCCGGTGGAAGTTAAGACCATTATAAAAGCCCTTGTTGGCCAGGTCAATAAAGTTCTTTACCGCTTTGGGGGCATCTCCTTCAAAGAACTTAATTTTCATGACACCCTTTTTTGTGTGGATTTCTGCTATCTTCATTCGTTTTTTATTTGAAGGCAAAGTAAGTAAAACGGAGCAGGATGAGTACATGTGTCACCAATAAAAAGATGTATCCCAGTGCTGAAATAGCAGAGGATGCATTAATAGAAGCGAGAACTCACTATAACTTTAGCTCACAGAAGGGCCCGATAGCAATCTATCGTTGCGAGGAGTGTGGGGCATATCACCTCACCTCAAAAGGAGAAATGAATGAAAAGCTCAAGTCATATATTGCCACAGGAAAAATTTCTCTTCAAAAAGAAGCTAATCATTGGATGAATAAGATAAAGAAGCGATAAGTTGTAGTAATGTTAAAAAAACTGCCAATGTCATTTCGAGCGGGAGCGAGAAATCTACCAGTTAAAATAAGGGTATATCTAAAAACCTAAATGAGTTGTCAGACTGAACCCGATAGCTATCGGGTCGAAGCCTATATTTGTCATTGTAGGCAATTGTCAGGCTGAGCTTGTCAGGCTGAGCTTGTCGAAGCCTATATTTGTCAATATGGCAATTGTCAGGCTGAGCCTTTCGAAGCCAGTATTAAGTACAATTTCATAGATGCAATTACATAAATAAAACAGAACATGAATTGGATTGAAGCAACCGGACACATGGGTGCCGTTTTAACAAGCGTCACCTTTATCCCTCAGGTGTATAAAGTCTGGAAATCAAAAAGCGTAGGCGACCTGAGCCTGATGATGATGTGCATTGTTTTCATCAGCACCCTGGTATGGCTTACGTATGCCATTGCACTGATGCTATGGCCTGTGATTCTGGCCAACAGCATCGTTTGTATCTTGAGTGCTTTGCTGATTTACTTTAAGTTTACGTTTTCAAAGAAATAGATGCTAAAAATTGGAACACCACTGACCTCATCAGCTATTAAAGTAATGATGTTGGGCTCAGGGGAATTAGGAAAAGAAGTAGTCATTGAGTTTCAGCGCTATGGCGTTGAGGTCATTGCCGTAGACCGGTATGACAATGCTCCTGCCATGCAGGTGGCCCATCGGTCTTATACGATATCCATGTTGGATGGCAATGCATTGAGTGCGCTCATCAGAAAAGAAAAACCCGACTTCATTGTTCCGGAAGTGGAAGCTATTGCTACGGATACATTGGTGGCACTGGAGAAAGAAGGCTTTCGGATAATCCCGACTGCCACCGCAACAAAGCTCACTATGAATCGCGAGGGAATCCGAACGCTGGCAGCAGAAAAGTTGGGACTAAAAACTTCACCCTATCAGTTTGCAGGAACGAAAGAAGCATTTGTAGCTGCTATAAAAAGTATCGGCATGCCTTGCGTGATAAAGCCCATCATGAGTTCATCTGGTAAAGGGCAAAGCGTGGTAAAAGCTGAAAAGGATATTGATCATGCCTGGCAATATGCACAAGAAGGAGGACGAAGTGGTGGTGGCCTGGTAATCATTGAAGGCTTTGTCGATTTTGATTATGAGATCACACTACTCACCATCAAACATAAAGAGGGAGTTTCATTTTGTGCTCCCATAGGACACCGGCAGGAACATGGCGATTACCAGGAATCATGGCAGCCTCACCCCATGACGGAAAAAGCATTGAGCAATTCACAAGACATTGCAAGAAAAGTAGTGAATGCATTAGGTGGTGTTGGAATTTTTGGTGTTGAGTTTTTTGTGAAAGGCGATGCAGTTTATTTCAGTGAACTTTCGCCTCGTCCACATGATACCGGTATGGTAACAATGATCTCGCAGGATCTTTCCGAGTTTGCACTCCATGTCCGTGCTATATTAGGATTACCCATTCCGGTGATACGTCAACTAGGACCTTCAGCGTCCAGCGTTATTCTTGTAAAGGGCAAATCATCCAATATCATTTATACAGGATTAGAAGAAGCATTGGCGGAACCCGATACACAATTGCGATTGTTCGGCAAGCCCGAAGTAAACGGTGAACGAAGAATGGGAGTATGCCTGGCCAAAGGAAGCACGATTGAAGAAGCAAGGGCGAAGGCGAATAGGGCGGCAGGAAAAATTAGTTATGACCTTTGGTAGGGAATTAAGAGAAATGTTGAGAGATTGGATATAACTATGAACATTGAAACCGCCTATCTGGAACGATGTATTGCTACGCTGGACAAGGCCTTAACTTTACTCAAAGGATCAAACCCTGAAGTTATAGACTACGACATGTACCGTTCGGCCTGTGTCAAAGAATTTGAAATCATTTTGGAGCAAAGTAGTAAGCTACTTCGCAAAGCACTAAAACCATTTTTTCATTCATCCCAGGCGGTTGATCAATTAGTTTTTAGAGACGTATTCCGTCATGCCGTCTTACGAAATATTATAGCTGCCGAGGCATGTGAACGATTGCTGCAATACCGTGATAACCGTAATAGTACTGCCCACGACTATGGTGCTAATTTTGCCGAAGAGACAGTCACCCTTTTACCACAATTTATTGCCGATGCCATAGCTTTGGCAGAAGCTATAAAAAAATTAAACAACTCTTGATATGCTGCTAAGGGCAAAGGACAAGCAAGCATTATTACAAATTTTCTCAGCTCTAAACCTGCCCGTTGAAATATGGGCCTATGGCAGCAGGGTAAGCGGCTCTGCTCATGAAGGCAGTGATTTGGATTTGGTGATACGCAGCCGGCAACTTGCCGCATTACCATTGGGTACAGTCGATCAGCTCAATGAAAAAATAAGGGACAGCAACATACCTATTTTGGTAGAGCTACGAGATTGGGCAATGCTTCCGGAGAGTTTTCACAAGAACATAGAACAACATTTTGAAGTGCTATTTGATAATCGAAAGGTTTTTGAACAAGCGAATCGGCAACAAATCCTTAATGAACCACAGGCAAAATATAAAGCCAAGCCAAAAAAATAGCCCCGACAGATGAAACTGTGAATAGACAAGAGTTTAGTGGATATTTTTAACATGTTACACCAAAGTTGATACATACCCAAAACAACTCCACAACCATTCGCAAAATCATTCACATCGACATGGATGCTTTCTATGCATCCATCGAACAGCGGGATAACCCCGAATACAGAGGCAAGCCAATAGCAGTAGGGGGCTCACCGGACGGCAGGGGTGGCGTAGTAGCTACAGCCAGTTATGAAGCCAGGAAGTTTGGAGTTCGCTCGGCCATGTCTTCCAAAAAGGCAGTTCAACTTTGCCCTCATGTCATTTTTGTACGGCCAAGATTCGAAGCCTATAAGGAAGCTTCTCTTAAAATCAGGGGAATATTTCATCGGTATACCGATCTGATCGAACCTCTTTCTCTCGATGAAGCGTATCTGGACGTGACAGAAGACAAACAACAAATCGGTTCTGCATTAGAGATAGCAACGCAAATTAAGGAGGCGATCAAAGGTGAATTAAATCTTACGGCCTCAGCAGGTGTATCCATCAATAAGTTTGTGGCCAAGATTGCATCCGATATCAATAAACCGGATGGACTCAAGTTCATTGGCCCATCACGCATCGAATCATTTATGGAAGAACTCCCGGTAGAAAAATTCTTTGGAGTAGGGAAGGTGACGGCAGAGAAGATGAAGAACATGGGAATAGTGAAAGGTGCAGACCTTAAAAAACTCACAGAGCCTGAATTAATTAAACACTTCGGTAAGTCAGGAAAGTTTTACTACAAAATAGTAAGGGGCATTGACGATCGGGAAATGCTGCCGCATCGTGAAACGAAATCCGTTGGCGCAGAAGATACATTTCCGTATGACCTCACACTATTGGAAGAGATGCAGGCTGCGCTTGATAAAATTGCAGCAATCGTTCATGATCGGTTACATCGCCATCAACTCAAAGGAAGAACCATCACCTTAAAAATAAAGTACCACGACTTTAAGCAAGTAACCCGCAGTCAGTCTTTTGTCCATAGCATTGACGACTTTGAAACCATTAGCAATACCGCGACTCAATTATTAATAGGATCAGAAACGGATGGAAAGAAAATTCGCTTACTGGGTATTACTCTTTCCAATTTCAATGAGCCCGGCCTCAAGCAGAGAAAAGAAGATAGTACAGAACAGTTGAACTTGTTTTGAATTATTCTCTCCATCACTGCGGAACTGAATGAAAGGCAATTCGATTGCCTTCAGTATCAATGATTACAGCCATATAACCATAATCAGGAGATATTAAGGTCTTAGGCACGCTTATTTTGCCTCCTGCTTTCACCACTTTGTCAAGGATAGGTTGAATATCCGGATTTGCATTGAGGTATAACAACGGCCCATCTGTAGGAGATGGCTTATGAAATCCGCCACTATCGACCAATGCGCCACCTACACCCGTCATCGGGTCTTCCAATGGAAACATCTTCATTTTAATATTAGGGAGATCCAGAGTCGTCATTTTCATATCAAAAATGAACTCGTAAAAAGTTTGTGCACGGTTCAAGTCGGTGGCAGGAATCTCAAACCAGCTGATTGCATTTTTAAAAGTCATGGCGTTTAGATTTAGGAATCTAATTTACAAAGTTCCCTATTATTTTAGAAATCTTTCTCTAAAATAGAACTGTGCGAAGTAAAACATGCTAACTGGCAATCTCTATCTTAACCTTCTTTCCTTTCAGCTTTTCATTTTTGATTCTTTCCAACACTTGTTCCACCAGAGAATATTTAACAGATGCATAGGAAGCATGGTCTAATGTGGTAATTAGTCCGAGGTCACTACCTTGTAATCCACCCTTTTTTGTCAGCAATCCAACAATGTCTCCTTTACTTATTTTATCTTTTTTTCCTGCGCTAACATAGAGGCAGGCGTACGAAGGAGGCGGGGGTAATTTTAGTTTATCCTTGAGTTTAATCTCAGTGACTGACTTGTCGATGTAGTCAGGTAATGTTTCGTCTTCAGCCAAAATCAAGTAGGCAACTCCCTCGGCATGCATACGTGCAGTGCGACCATTCCGATGCGTGAAACTTTCTTGTTGAGGCGGCAATTGATAATGTACTACGTGTTTGATCTCAGGTATGTCCAACCCGCGAGAAGCGAGGTCAGTGGCAATAAGTACATTGTGTGCACCCCCTCTGAATTTTATTAAATTCTTTTCACGATCGATTTGCTCCATGGCTCCGTGCAAAGTTCCGTGAGCAAAATTATTTTTCTTAAAAAGCGCGCTGATGCGCTCCACAGCATCTCGATGATTGCAGAAAACAAGACAGACTTCCTGATTGAAACTTGCCACCAGGCGCATGAGCGCATCCACTTTTTCAAGGCTCGTAGTGTGTACTAATTTTAAACTCAACTTAGAACTAACTTCATCTCTCAGGTAGTTGATTGTTTCGAACTTGATAGAAGATAGAAAATCGGGTAACTCAACCAGTTGTGTGGCCGAAGTAAGCATACTTTGTTGTTTCCCGCTCAGGGATTTGAGGATCGCTTTCATCTCCTGATCAAAACCCATCTGAAGCGATTTATCGAATTCATCCAGCACAATGAATTTGACAGTCTTTGGATCAAATGATTTTCGCTCAATATGATCGGCAAGCCGGCCGGGTGTCCCAATGATAACAGCAGGAGCTTCACTCAAACTATTTTGTTCTGTCCGTACCGAATGGCCACCATAACAGCAACTCACTTTATAAGAAGTCTTCATGGACCTAAATACTTGTTCTATCTGAAGGGCCAACTCACGAGAAGGAGCCACGATCAGGGCCTGTACACTTTTGACATCAGGTTGTAACTTACTAAGCAAAGGGAGCAAAAATGCCAATGTCTTGCCGGAACCCGTTGGGGCTAGTAGTATAAGATGAGGAATGGAGTCCGCCTTTTCAATGACCTCTTTTTGCATAGGGTTTAACTCTGCAATGGAGAGGTTCTTTAAATATTCAACGTAAGCGGCTTTTAGATTTCTTGACATGCCGCAAAGGTAGCTTTATATTGGGATCATTATCTTTAATCGTAATCGACAAATTATCACCCCATTTGTGTTATTGTCGAGATCAATTAGAAAATGCTACTTGCAGTATAAAACTGTTGCCCTTATGAAGAATTATTTGTTCGTGCTGGTTTTTAGTCTTTGCTTAAGCAAGGGAATAGGTCAAAATTTATCGCCATCGCTTCAAGCTATAGTTAATGCAGAAAATGCATTTGCAAAAACCTCAAAAGAAACTAATACTGTCAATGCGTTTGTAAGCCACTTATCTCCTACTACCTTATTTATGATACAAGGAGATGAGGTTAATGCGATTGAAAGTTGGATTGGCCGACAGCCGGATAGCAGCCTTCTCTTTTGGTATCCCGCCTATGCCGACATTGCATCCTCCGAAGATTTCGGTTACACCACCGGTCCGTATTCTTATTATAATACCCGTAAAGATACTATTCCTGTTTTCAGCGGATACTATTCATCGGTCTGGGGAAAGGAAACAAACGGAGAATGGAAAGTGTTATTCGATTTGGGGAGTGGGATTTCAAAAGAAGAGAAACGGCCTGTTTCAACTTCGGGCATTAAACTAAAAAAGAATAAAACAAAGCCGGTAAAAGTAAATGAGTTGGAAGGACTGCTAAAATTAGATAGGGCTTATGCAGAAACGCTACGATCAAATTATAAGTCTTTTGACCCAACCTACTTTTCAGTAGAAGGAAGAATTCACAGACCAAGACAGTTTCCGATCACTGGTATGGAGAAGATAAAAGGTTTTGCTGAAGAAAATCAAAAATTTGAGTTAACTGCCCTGAATGGAAGGATCGCTTCCTCTTGTGATATGGGATATACTTATGGAAAAACGAAAGTGACAATTACGAAAGACGGAACGGAAAAAATATTGAATTTGAGTTACTTCAGGATATGGAAGAAAGAAGATGGAAAGAACTGGAAAATTGTGCTGGATGTAATAGGTCAGTAGTATGGGCCAAAGGGTGAGGTGTACAAAGCTAATGTCGTTCTTTTTGTCTTTAGTCTACTCACTAACTGCACCCTACCCAAACATCCTTCTCCAAAGCTGGTCCCTATCGATTGGCATCAACCTCTAACGTTGCTTTCATGGCTGATGAATTTGCAGCTATTTTGTACTGTAAATTCAGTATTGGGCCAAACAATATTTTACTTGCTATTTCGACTCCAAAAGTGGCCCTCAATCGCCCCAAATTGCCTATCTTTGCGGGTCACTTCAAAGCAGCATGGGCTTTTAGACTTGGACCTAGTCTGCTTCGCCTTAACTTTGAAAGGCCTTTTGAAGTTTACTTTTTGAACTTATTCATGAATTAAGTGTTTGATAACCAATGAGACAACTAAAAATCAGTAAGCAGATCACGAACCGGGAGAGTCAATCTCTGGACAAATACCTTCAGGAAATAGGCAAAGTCGACTTAATCACTTCAGAGGTGGAAGTGGAATTGGCCAAGCGAATCCGTGAAGGTGATCAAATGGCCTTGGAGAAATTGACCAAAGCCAATTTGAGGTTTGTGGTATCTGTTGCTAAACAATATCAAAACAACGGTCTTACCCTTGGAGATTTGATCAACGAAGGTAATGTGGGCCTGATCAAAGCTGCTAAACGATTTGATGAAACACGTGGATTTAAATTTATCTCTTATGCCGTTTGGTGGATTCGTCAATCGATCATGCAGGCATTGGCAGAACAGTCTCGCATTGTTCGTCTTCCTTTGAATAGAGTAGGTTCACTGAATAAGATTACTAAGACCTTTTCGGATTTAGAGCAGAAATTTCAACGCGAGCCATCTACCGAAGAACTTGCAGAAGTATTGGAAGTATCAACAGCTGAGGTTGCTGATACATTGAAGATAGGAGGTCGCCATGTATCCATGAATGCCCCTTTCGTTCAAGGTGAAGAAAATGGTCTTCTTGATGTATTGGAAAATGACAGCGAAGAGACTCCCGATGCAGGGTTGATGATCGATTCATTGAAGAGAGAAGTGCAGCGTTCACTTTCTACACTTACACAACGCGAATCAGATGTAATTGCTCTTTATTTTGGCCTCAATGGAGAACATGCGTTAACGTTAGAAGAAATAGGGGAGAAGTTCAGCTTAACCCGTGAGCGTGTTCGTCAGATTAAAGAGAAAGCCACGCGCAGACTAAGACATAGTTCCCGCAG
This sequence comes from Bacteroidia bacterium, assembly GCA_031401775.1. Taxonomy (GTDB): domain Bacteria; phylum Bacteroidota; class Bacteroidia; order Cytophagales; family Cyclobacteriaceae; genus ELB16-189. The sequence goes on from JANNRV010000044.1 coordinate 13,132, forward strand.
TAAGACATTGAAGTCTTATTTGGGATAGATATTTAACCAATAGAATAAAGGGTTGCTTCATCACTGAGGCAACCTTTTTTATTTGATAACCGGCACTAAATCGCAATTTCAGAAATGATCGATTCTGTGCAGAGATTGTTCGAAGCCGTACACTGGTTTCCCTTACTATCCTTCCTGTTCATTAATAAAGTCCAATTTTTAATCTGGCACAATTATTAATACTACATTTAGGAATTAATTAAATAGCTACAAGGTGTCCTACACCTAATACGCTTTGGGTAGAGGTGTAGGACACCTACGTAATGAAATATGAGTCAATATGAAAAAATATCAACTAGGCGAATTTGAGGAAGTAGTGATGCTTACCGTAGGTATCCTTTACAAAGATGCGTACGGAGTGTCAATTAAGAAGGAAATCGAAACCCGCCTTTCGCGTAACGTAAGTGTAGGTGCATTACAAACTGCCTTAAGGCGTTTAGAGGACAAAGGTTACCTCAAGTCATTTGATGGAGAGGCAACCGAAGAGAGGGCAGGGCGGCCCAAAAAATATTTCCAGATTACTGCATTGGGCAAAAAAGCCATGGAACATATGAAGAGTACACGCGATGAGTTATGGAGTGCAATACCGAAGATGGCGTGGAATAGACTATTAGACGGGAGACATAAGACACAAGATTTGGGACATTTAAATCTTATGTCTTGAGTCTTGATACTTATGTCTAATAAGCCACCCCGCCTTCCCCTCCGTCTCTTCCGCTGGTTCTGCCATCCGAAGTTGAAGAATTCTATTGAAGGGGATTTGATGGAGTTGTATGAGGAGCGCAAAGTTGTAAGTGGAAAGTTGAAAGCGGATTTGAAATTTGTGAGAGATGTGTTACTGCTTTTTCGACCAGGCATTATCAAACCAGCAGAAGGATATCAAAATTTAAACAACTACGGCATGCTAAAAAATTATTTCAAAATCGGGTGGAGAAGTTTAGTCAAGCAGAAAATGTATTCTGTCATTAAGATTGGCGGATTTGCCTTAGGCATTGCGGCTTGCTTGTTGATTACGCTATACATCAAAGACGAGTTGAGCTATGATCAGCACTACCCGGATGGGGACCGTATCTATCGGGTAGTAGTCGGCTATGAGTACAGCGGTGAAGCAGGAAAAGAGGCTTGGTTTCAAGCACCCTTTGCCAATGCCCTGAAGGAGGATTATCCTGAAATAGAAAAAGTAGGACGATACAATTCAAGCGAACTTTTTGGAGCAGGTGCCAACGCAATCAGACGAGCGGATCAAACAGAAAATACGTATGAGGAAAAGTTTGTCTATGTCGATCAGGAACTTTTGCAAATAATGAGCGTGCCGATGGTATATGGTAGCCTGGCACATTGTCTGGATGAACCCAATACGATTGTCATAACAAAACGCAAGGCAGATAAATATTTCCCGAATGAAAATCCTGTTGGCAAGTTGATGATTGTAAACAACAAGGTCAAAGAGCCGTTCAAGATCGGTGGAGTAATCGAAGATTTTCGTTCGACTTCTCATTTTCAGTTTGATTTTCTGATGACATTGAAAGGAGTGGAGTTCTGGCCTGGCGAGCAATCCAGTTGGAACGCCACCAACTATCCTACCTATATTCTACTGAAGCCGGGAGCAGATGCAAGTCAATTGGAAGAAAAACTTTCTGGTATCATTGAAAAATACTTGCTCCCAGTTTGGATAGAAGAAGGAGTAGCCGATGCACAAGTGCTTGCCAAAAGCGCCTGGTTTTTCCTTCAGCCCATTAAGGATATTCACCTTCGATCGGAAGGTATTTCCGATCCTGTTGCGCACGGAGACATTCGCTTCGTTTGGCTATTTGGGGTTATTGCAGGGTTTATTTTACTTATTGCATCCATCAATTTTATTAATCTTTCAACGGCTAAGTCGGCCAACCGCGCTAAAGAAGTCGGTCTTCGCAAAACGGTGGGCTCGCTACGCAGTCAGGTTATCAACCAGTTTCTTACCGAGTCACTAGTATATAGTTTTTTATCCTTTGCCGCAGGAATCATGCTGGCGTGGCTTGTGTTACCGTACTTTAATTTATTGTCGGCAAAAACACTGACCTTTCCTTGGCATGAATGGAGTATGTATCCAATTCTATTGGTTGCTGTCTTGGTTGTGGGATTGGTCGCTGGCATTTACCCGGCATTTTATCTTTCCGCGTTCAAGCCGGTGAATGTGTTGAAGGGAAATGTAAGCAGGGGAAGTAAGAATGCTACTACCCGAAGTACCTTAGTTGTTTTTCAATTCACGACTTCTATTATTCTGATCACCTCCACCTTCATTATCTACCGGCAGGTAGAATATATATTGAATAAAAAAGTCGGATTTGATAAAGATCAGGTTTTGCTTATTCAGGGTGCGAATACATTAGAAGGTCAAATACAAACTTTCAAGAATGAGCTTTTACAGCTGTCGCAAGTCAAAAGTGTGAGCATAAGCGGCTATTTACCTATTAAAGGGACCAAGAGAAATGGAAACGGGTTTTGGAAAGAAGGTGAGAAGACAACTAAGCAACCTGTGAATGGGCAGATGTGGATCATTGACCACGACTATCTCAAAACAATGGGAATAAAGCTAGTGGACGGCCGTAATTTCTCATTGGATATGCCTACCGACACAGCTGCACTGATTATTAACCAAGCGATGGCGAAAGAATTGGGTTTGACAAATCCGGTTGGGCAGCGCATCATGAATTGGCAAGTAGTTTATAATATAATAGGTGTGGTAGAAGATTTTCATTTTGAGTCGCTGCGAGTTAAAATAGAACCGCTTGCCTTGAGAGTGGGGACCAGTCCTAACATTGTGTCCGTTAAAATCAATTCGGCAGATATTACAGGTGTGCTTGGAGGGATAGAAGCCGTCTGGAAGAAATTTTCGCCAAACCAGCCAATCCGTTATACATTTTTGGATGAGAGCTACGCCCGTATGTATGATGATGTAAAGCGCATGGGAAGAATCTTTGTTAGTGCGGCCGTGCTGGCGATCATTGTCGCTTGCCTGGGCCTTTTTGCCCTCTCTGCATTTATGGTAGAGCAGCGAAGCAAGGAGATCAGCATCCGAATAGTAATGGGAGCCTCATTAAAAAATATATTCAAACTATTAACGGTGGATTTTATAAAACTGGTCATCGTTTCGATTGTCATCGCAGTTCCATTGGCGTGGTATGCGATGGGGCAATGGCTTCAAGACTTTACGTACCGGACTGAAATCAGTTGGGATGTATTTGCGCTGGCTGGAATAATGGCGGTATTAATTGCCGTTCTCACCATAAGTTATCAAGCTATCCGAGCAGGGCTGATGAATCCGGTGAATAGTTTAAAGTCGGAGTGATCTGGTTCTATTTAGTCACGACTTGATAAGATTTTTCTCCATAGGAATCTAGTTCTTTCAGCACTCTCGTTTGCTTTAACTCCGCGATAAGTTCATTCAGTTTTTGCTCATCACCTCCGGTGTTGGCAAGAATTTCCTGGTAAGAGTTTATGTCATTGGGGGATTTTCTGAAAGTAGTAATGAAATTGAGGATGTCGATCTTCTTCATTCCGTTAGTTTTATTTTTTTGGGAAAGAACGTGAATCAACGACAAAGGTTGGAGTTTTGCGGATAGATCAACCCTTTTCCTATCTTCGCGGAGGTTATGTCTTTATTTGTTTCCTCCTTAAATTCCGGCAGCAATGGCAATTGCTATTACATTGCTAATCAGGACGAGGCGGTGTTGATTGATGCAGGTATCTCTTGCCGCGAGACAGAAAAGAGAATGAAGCGTCTGAGCCTTTCGATGAAAAAGGTAAAGGCTGTATTCATTTCTCACGAGCATTCTGACCATATCAGCGGATTAGCATCACTTTCAAAAAAGTATAAGATCCCCATTTATATTACAAAGAGTACTTTTCAATCGGGCAGATTGAGGTTACCCACGAGTCCTGTCGTCTCGTTTAAAGCCTATGAGCCTGTCAGTATTGGTGGCCTTCTTGTCACTGCTTTCCCAAAATTTCATGATGCTGATGACCCGCATAGTTTTGTCGTTTCCTCCAATGAGGTCACGGTGGGCGTGTTCACTGACATTGGTCGGTCGTGCGAACATGTGGTCCAACATTTTCAACGTTGTCATGCAGCATTTCTTGAGTCAAATTATGATGAACAGATGCTGGAGACGGGTAAATATCCAATCTACCTAAAGAATAGAATACGCGATGGGAGAGGGCACCTCTCTAATACACAGGCGGCAGAACTTTTTATGAGCCACCGCCCACCTTTTATGAGTCATCTCTTTTTATCTCATTTGTCAAAAAACAACAATACACCAAAAATTGTAAAGGCCTTGTTTTCAAAAATTGCGCGTAACACGGAAGTTATCATAGCCCCTCGTGATAAGGAGACAGAGCTCTATCACATCCGGAGTCAGGGTAATAGTAAGAACCAAAGGGTAATCACAAATCGTGAAATATTATCGGCTCAACTCTCTTTGTTCTAATAAAACACAGCCAGTTATCAGAGAATATTTTATAGCGTTGACCATCTGAAACTTCTTACTACCTCACAGCTAAAAGTCGGGTAGACTTTGAGCATCTTTCAGTATTTTGCTTACCAAACAATCTTGGATTATGACTTCCAGCAGAAGAGCATTTATTAAGAGCATGGGTGTCGGTATTGCCGCTACCGGCCTTGCAGCAGATAATATAGTCAACGCTTCCGGACTAGCTGCAGGTGGCTCGGAAAATCTTTTTGTAACCAATCGCGTGCATCCTGAACCAGCTCCTAAGGGTTATGACCGATTGCCATTAGAATGGTATAAAGGGACAGTTCAACGATTAAAGAATAAACTAAAAGGTATTGATGTGATTCTTTTAGAGTCTGATCTGAATAAAGTATATTTTTCGGGATGCTTCAGAAATAGTGGTGAGCGAACTACCTGGGTAGCTTTTCCAACCAATGAAAAAGATACCGCCTATTGGTATGCGCCTGCTATCGATCGTGACCTGATTACCTCCTGGTGGTGTACAGAATTAGAGTACTATTTTTGCTATCCTCATACCGATGGTGGTTTTCCCAACAAAGGACAAGTGGTGAAGGGACCCGCTAAGGATTTGTTTCAATGGCTGCTTGAGGGATTGAGAAAAAGAGGAATGGATGGAAAAACAATTGGCATCGATAAGTCGCTCTCTCCATTTCAACAAGCGCTGGCAAAACAAATTTTGCCGAAGGCAACGTTTGTAAACATTGGCGAAGAATGTCTTCAAATGCGGATCATAAAGACGAAGGAAGAGATTGCTTTAAGTCAGCGCGCGTACCGCTATTTTGATAAAGTCCATGCTTTTGCACGTGATTTTATTTTAGAGCATGGCACAACCGTTACGGACTTTGAGATTGGTCAGGCTCTACAGGCGTATGGAATTCGCCTCATGATGAATGATGTATATTATGATGGCAAGCCGCATACAGCGGTAGGTATCGATTCAACATCACATTATGTTAGAGCCGGAGTTTCTACAGCCTATCCTCATCCGAATCAGTTCTTTTACAATAAAGTAAAGAAGGGTGAACCTCTTTATGTGAATACAGACATCAAATTAGGAGGAATGGGGGGTGAGGGCTATCGCAATTATCTGATTGCTCCGTGGACAGATCATCAGAATAAAATGTGGGAGATCGTTGCTGATACGGTTCAGATCATGGTGGAAGAAGCTAAGCCCGGAGCGATGTGTTCAGAAGTTGCTTTTAAAGTACATCAGCATCAGGTAAAGAATGGTATGCAGAATCATATCTATCACCGCCCTGGTCATGGGACAGGCCAAAATGATGAAGGACATCAGGCACCGTTTCTCGCATTGGGTGATTCAACAATAATAGAAGAAGGAATGATGTTTAGTGTAGAGCCGGGTTTATACGATGCGGCCAACGGCATTGGAATAAATCCAAGTGATAATCTCTTGATTACCAAGAATGGTGCTGTGCTGCAGAGCCGCATACCTTTTTCGAAGGAGTGGAGCTATTTAACATTGTAACCGTAGTAGAATTTCTAACTTCAAATTACTAACCAACATAACTAATGGATTTCTCAAAATTTAAGAAAGGTACCGCATCCGTTTGGGGTGGGGAAGGAGATCATGCCTTCAAAGGAGCAACGACTACTCCCATCGTCAATAGCGTAACCTTCGCCTATCATGATCTTGATGAGTGGTACAATGTAGCCACGGGAAAAGCAAAAGGATATATCTATAGCAGAAACAAAAACCCTACTGTCAATGCACTTGAAGAAAAGATAAAAGCCCTTGAAGGTGCAGAGGCTTCTACTGCATTTGCTACCGGGATGGGCGCTATCAGCAATACATTATTTGCGCTTCTATCTCCCGGAAAAAGAGTTGTATCCATTAAAGACACCTATGGCGGAACCAGTAAGATTTTTCTGGATTTTCTCCCTACGTTTAACATCAATGTGAAACTCTGCGATACGACTAATCATGAGGAATTAGAAGCTGAGATTGCCAAAGGATGTGATGTTCTTTATTTAGAGACTCCTACCAATCCCACCTTAAAGGTTGTTGATATCAAAAGATTAGCAGCTGCAGGTAAGAAGGTCGGGGCAGTAGTAGTTGTTGACAGTACTTTTGCGACACCTGTAAATCAAAGTCCACTTAAGTTAGGGGCTGATCTGGTTATCCATAGTGCGACCAAATTTTTGTGCGGCCATTCCGATGCCATGGGAGGCTTGCTTTGTGGTAAGAAAGAATTGGTAGAAAAGGTGTTTCATTTCAGGGAAATTAATGGAGCCAGTATTCATCCTGAGTCAGCGTACATGATAGCAAGGGGCATGAAAACACTGGAGTTAAGAATCGAGCGGCAGAATGCTTCTGCGATTAAGATTGCAAAGTTTCTAAAAGGTCATCCAAAAGTAAGCGATGTATTCTATCCTGGACTTGAGACGCATCCGGGTCATGCCATCGCGAAGAGCCAGATGTCTGGATTTGGTGGGATGATGAGCTTTTCACTTCATGGAAATTATGATCAGGTTAAAAAGTTTCTACCCAAACTTAAATTAGTACACCTGGGGGCAAGCCTAGGATCAGTAAGTACCCTCGCTGGCCCCCCTAAAACCACCAGCCATGTTGAGCTAACAGACGAGCAAAGGAAGCTTTTGGGTATTCCTGAAAGCCTTATTCGTTATTCAGTCGGGATTGAAAATGTGGAAGACCTTATTCAGGATTTGGATACGGCCCTTTCCGAACTTTAGAATACTCTCATTTAAAAGTCAATACACTATATCGTATAAGCGGATTCCTATTATAGGAGAGAATTGACGCCATTTCCTTAACTTTGCACTCAGGATTACAACTCCTTTGGCGGTAAAAACAACTAAATTAAAGAAAGCAAAGAATGGCAAAATCTCAGGAAACGTGGAATAAGAAGGAAAAAGAGAAGAAAAGAAAGAAAAAGCAGGAGGAGAAAGCCCAACGCAAGGAAGAGAGAAAAGCTAATGCTACCGATGGCAGCCTGGACAGCATGATGGCCTACGTAGATGAATACGGAAATATCACATCAACCCCCCCAGATCCTACCAAACGCAAGAAAGTTATAGCCGAGCAAATTGAAGTAGGCGTACCAAGACGTAAGCCCGAAGAAGAAGTTGATCCCAATAGAAAAGGTGTCGTTACGTTCTTCAACGAATCCAAAGGTTTTGGCTTCATTAAAGACCTGGACAGTCAGGAAAGTATTTTTACGCACATCAATGGTCACTTGGAAGCGATTAAGGAAAATGATCGCGTGAGCTTTCAGGTAGAGCAAGGTCAAAAAGGGCTGAATGCCGTAAAGGTTAAGCTTACTACCTAAAGCACCCTAAGTTTAGGGTATGGACAAGATCATTAACCATCTTAAGGAAAGTATTTCCGATGAGCATCTTTCTAAACCAGAAAGGCAAATACTAAAGGCTCTGGTTGCCGATCTTAATCCCAATCAGGATCAGCTCAATTTTTTGAGAAGTAAGATTTACGAGTTGGCTGGTGAAAAGGCTACAGAAACCAATTACAAATTCATCATCGAATGGGTAAAAAGTGCAAATAGTGCGCTCCTAATCAATCCCACACCTTCCGGTAAAGCAGATGCCTTTTTTAGTCCAGGCGAAGAATGTCGTGATACCATCATTCAACAAATCAATAGTGCAATCACTCGTCTTAAAATATGCGTGTTTACCATCAGTGATGATTCCATTACGCATGCTATTGTAGCCGCTCACAAGAAAGGCCGGGAAATTAAGGTCATTACAGACAATGACAAGTCATTGGATATGGGCTCTGATGTAGAACGATTAGCGAAGGAAGGAATCATGGTCAAGATTGACAATACGTCCAACCATATGCATCATAAGTTCATGGTAGTTGACGACCGAAATGTGATTACAGGAAGCTATAACTGGACTCAAAGCGCTGCCCGATACAATCATGAGAACATCCTTTTGACGAATGAAGCCGGTGTGGTAAAATCATTCTTGAATGAATTTGACCAACTCTGGAAAGAGATGTCGCCTTACTAGCAAAAGAACTGCTTACTTGGTGGCTACCGTTCTTTCAATCTCCCGCAAGTTTTCAAGTTTTTTATTCCTTAAGAATCCGTTGATATCTTCAAAGTGCTCTTTTACTCGTTTGTTACCAAACTCAAATACCTTATTGGCCAGACCATCCAGAAAGTCGCGATCGTGAGAAACTAAAATCAATGTGCCTTCAAAGGCAATTAGCGCTTCTTTTAATATGTCTTTTGTTTTGATGTCAAGATGGTTCGTGGGCTCATCGAGGATCAATAAGTTTACGGGCTGAAGAAGGAGTTTAATCATAGCAAGTCGTGTCTTCTCACCCCCGGAAAGCATTTTTACTTTCTTATCGATATTATCACCGCTAAACATAAAGGCACCGAGTATATCTTTTATTTTGGTTCGAATATCTCCGACCGCCACCTGCTCTATGGTTTGAAACACTGTGAGAGTTTCGTCCATAAGTGAAGCTTGATTTTGCGCAAAGTAGCCAATCAGACAGTTATGACCGAGCTGAAGTTTTCCCTGGTAATCAATCTCACTCATGATGGCCTTGATCATTGTGGATTTTCCTTCACCATTTTTCCCTACAAAAGCCACACGCTCGCCTCGGGCTATCGTCATTGATGCATCCTGAAATACGGTATGATCTCCATACTTCTTGGTGAGTCCCTCTACAATGACGGGATAATTGCCTGAACGTGGGGCGGGTGGAAATTTCAAATGCAGGGCAGAAGAGTCTACTTCATCCACTTCGATGATCTCAATCTTCTCCAGCATCTTCACCCGGGATTGTACCTGAAGCGTCTTCGAGTAAGTTCCCTTAAAACGATCGATAAATTCTTGAATATCAGCAATTTGTTTAGCCTGATCGTCAAATTGCTTTTGCTGTTGCTCACGCCTTTCTTTACGTAACTCAAGGTAATGAGTGTAATTGGTCTTATAGTCGTAGATGCGGCCCATGGTCACTTCGATGGTCCGGTTGGTGATATTGTCTACAAAGGTCTTATCGTGAGAGATGACAATGACCGCCTTGGCATTGTTAACCAAAAAATCCTCCAACCACTGAATGGATTCAATGTCCATGTGATTGGTCGGCTCGTCCAGTAAGACTAGGTCAGGCTTTTGTAATAGAATTTTTGCCAACTCAATACGCATCCTCCAACCTCCACTGAACTCTTTGGTGGGACGCGTAAAATCGGAACGGAGAAAGCCTAATCCAATTAACGTCTTCTCGATCTCAGCATCGAAATTGATCTCTTCTATCGAATAGTATTTTTCGCTCAACTCAGAAACTTGTTCAATGATTTTGGAATATTCATCGGATTCATAGTCGGTCCTGGTTTCCAATTGAACATTAAACTCGTCCATCTGCTTTTTCATGTCCAGTATTTTGGAGAAAGCCTTAGCCGTTTCTTGAAATACGGTGGAATCATCCTCAGTAAGGAGATGCTGGGGTAAATAGGCGATGATAGCATCCTTGGGTGCAGACACTTTGCCTCGTGTTGGTTTATTAACGCCTGCAATTATCTTAAGTAAGGTGGATTTTCCTGCTCCGTTCTTGCCCATTAAGGCGATACGGTCGTTTTCGTTGATATTGAAAGAGATGTTACTGAAAAGGGCTGAACCGTTAAATTCTACACTGACCGAGTCTACTGAAATCATGAGCTACAAAATAAGGGCGCAAATATATCAAGGGCAAGGCTAAAAACCTTGCCTTTTGGAAACCGGGAAATTGTTAATTTAGATTTGAAATAAATGCCAAAGACAATGTTGTTACGAAGCGAATCAGAGATGCTAGTAAACAAACATCCTATCGCTTTCTAAAGATAGAGTAAGCAATACCTTAGGCATTGCAAATTCGACAGGCTTGCCTTGAATTTCGGTATCGGTTACTCCACGGGCTTTGCTCGACATACCCGATAAGTAAAATTTTCCACCGGCCTTAACGATCGCATCATAATGTTCACGAAGCTTTCCGGTGCCAAGGCCAGTTACATTATCCAGCGATTGATCGCGAAGAAGAACAACGGCATCTCCTGCGAGGAAGAGGTTAACAGTGTGGCCTTCTTCAAGCGCAGTTCTGGCAACGAGAAATGCTAATGCCGCTACCGTAGGATTCTCCGTACCCTGCGTGAGATGGATAAGGAATCTCATTTTCTGAGGAGTAGTCTGAGTGCCTTGTTGCGCCAGCATAGGCAATGCAAAAACAATCAGCAGGAAAAGGATAATTAGGCGAGTTTTCATGTTTTGGATTGGGTTATCTGGGAATAGTTTGTTCAAGATAACTAAAATTTAACTAGAGTAGCTTATTACTTAACCTCACTTATTTTCCAGGTTGCCAGGAGTACCGTTCTTGGATCCAAAACGATTTTCTCGGGTTTAGATGCAGAGGGAATAATGATTTCTTTAGTGACCTTATCAAAAGAATAAGTTGAAATCTCAGGAAGCTCTTTGCCGGAAGTATAAAGACCTATTTCAATAGGAAAGTCAAACTTATAATCTTTCAATTGTGTCTGTTGCAGTGAAATTCTTACCTGCTTTTTTGACTTGTCATATCTCCAAGTTCCTTTTAGAGTAATGTTGCCGCCTTGATAGAGCCACTGATCAAAGAATTTTTTCAAGTCCTTCCCGGAAGCGGCTTCCATTGCAAGTCGAAAATCCTTGGTCGTTGCATTGGCGTTCGTAAACTTTTTGTAATAATCGCGAATACCCTGATTAAAAGACTGGTCACCTACAAGGTTTCGTAACATGTGCAATACCCACGCGCCTTTTTGATAAGTCACAATATTCGTTACCGGTGCTATCTCGGGGGATCGGTCATCAATAATTTTGTAGGCCGGATCTTTTGCAAAGTAATCGTACGTTAGTTTTTTAGCGTTCTGCAATTGATCTACAAATTCTTCTCTGCCATAAGCTTGTTCTACAAAAAGCATGGTGAAGTAGGTAGCAAAACCCTCACTAAGCCAGGCATCATCCCAGTCCGATTCAGTTACTGCATTTCCAAACCACTGATGTGCAAGTTCGTGAATCACAATATTCCTAAGGCGCGTAGTTCGTTTACCATCGATAAGATCTTCACCATAAAAGATGGCAGATGAAGTTTCCATTCCGCCATGTACACTTGGTGTTTGAACATTCGCAATTTTTTCATAGACATAAGGACCAACATAGTCGCTAAAGAAGGACACAGCTTGTTTGGTAGGTTCTGCGAAATCATAAAAGCCGGCATCGCGATCTTTCGCATACACCCAGGTCTGAATGGATTTTCCTTCAAACTGATCCACATACTGTACGGCAAATTCTGCCACGCCTAACACATACAACCATGACGATACAGGTACTGATTGCTTCCAATGGGTGAGCATTGTCTTAGAGTCAATGTTTGTCTCCTCGATCAGCAATCCATTTGAAATTACCTGGTAGTGGGAGGGAGCTCTTACAATGAATTCACTCGTTGCCTTTTCATAAGGGTGATCTACTGTGGGGAGCCAATGTCTCGCCCGGTGAGGCCAGTTCTCATTAAAGAAACTTCGATCTCCATAGCGGGTAGGGCCAATCCGCATCCCATCGGCAGGAATGCCATGATATTTAATAGTGATTTGAGTTTCACTGTTGACCAGCGATGGTCTTTCAAAGGTTATCCATAGTTCATTGTTGGCGTGTGTGAAGTTAACTTTTATTTTGCCTTGATAAACAGATTCAACAGCCATCCCTCTACCTTTTAATACCGCAGATTGATTGACCAGATCAAGTCTCACCTTGTCAATCCCCTCTTTCTTAAATCGAAGCGTTATTGTGGTGATTCCAAAGATTTCATCTGTATCATCAGATAAGGTCAGGTCAAAAGAATAATGAAGGATGTCGATGTTAAAATTCTTTGGATAGGTATCCGCTATGGCGGAATGAAGTATCAATAAGAATAAAGCTGAAAACAAAAGGGATCCATTTGATCGCATAGAAGTGATATTACTTTCGAAGATAGGAAATGGAATTTTTATTCTTTTGTCAAAGTCAACGGAGGACCATATTAAATACTGCTCAGCTCTTTTTGTTGAGAACTCTGAAATTATCTACAATTTCAATAAAGCCCACTCTTTCGTCAAATTCGGCACGGTGCCCATCGCATAGCCTGCACCCTCACCAACAACAACCAAGTCGGATGGATTGTATCCGAAGCCTCCCTTTGGATTAAACAATCCAGGCTCCATAGAGAAAGTCATATTCTTCTCCAGCACCGTTTGATCGCCCAAGGCTATATACGGTTCCTGATGGCCTTCCATTCCTTCTCCGTGGGCAACGCGCTGATACAAATATTTCTGCATGCCACTTTTCACCTGGTATTCATGAATTGCTTTGGCAATTTCCTGACACGTGGTTCCTTCGGCCGACATTCGTATTTGCATGGCGGAACCTTCCGCCATCACCTCCCACACTTTTTCCATTTCGCTTGTCCAGGGCGCAATCTGATAAGGGCAATAAAGTTCTCCTCCGCAGCCTGCAATCTTAACTGCTCCAGAGACCTGAATTGAATCTCCTTTTTTGATTTTACTGTGGTGGAATTGATTCGGGTGTGGGAATGCGGTGCTGACTCCTGTCCTGCAACCAATGTCTATAGTAATGCCCACAGCAGTGTGCGGAAGGCCATCGCGTTTGATATCCTTCATCACCAGTTCAGTTCCATACTCGGTAGCGGCCATCCTTACCTGGAAGTCGGTAAGATCAGTTCCGTATTCCAAAATATAGTCACGGGTCCAGGCATGGATCTGACTAAAATAATTATAGGCTCGCTGAGCCAGTGCAATTTCCTCCACCGTTTTAACTCTGCGCATCTTTATGCACAGGTCGCTCACATCTTCAAAGGATGCCTTCGGAAGAATTTCATTCATCCGTTTCAATTTTGGACCGGATGGAGTTTCACTGAGTCCTATCTTCTTTTCACCAAACCCTCGCTTCTTCACACCATTCAATTGCCATTCCAACAAATCAACGGGAGGACCGGTAACTACTTTAGCCTGATCGGGGTACCCGCCTTCGGCATGTGGGTAATCATAAAAATATTCTGCGTCTGTTACCCACCAGCTGCGTACGAGTTCCATATCCAGACCGGGATGAAACCAATACACTTCCATTCTGTCTGTTGGGATGAAGCATGCGAACGGTCTTTCTGTGTTGCTATAAAAGAGGCCGGTGAAATAAACAATATTCCATTCATCGGTTATCAATATTCCGGCAAGGCCTTTCTCGGCCAGCTTCTGCTGCAAAACTTTGACACGACCCTGGTGCCATTCCAAAGGCAGTCGGTCAAAATTGGCCGGTGTTGGGTTATTCGGTTTTGAAATTAATAACTTGCTTGAATTACCGGACACAAGGGGTATACGGCTATTCTGCTGATTCGATGATTCTTTGGTTTCACATCCCGTCAATGCTCCGATGGAGATGAGGCTGGTACCTTTGATAAATCCTCTTCTGTTAATCATATTATTCTCTTTTAGTGTGAATATAAATTTACATCAGAATGTCAAATTAGTGAAAATGAAGGATGCCTTCTGAAGTTGTCCTTTAAATGTACAATTATTTATACTAGGTAGGATTGTATTGTTGTGGACGGTAGGAGATAAAAATGTCGTATTCGAAGTCTTGTATCAGAGAAGGCATTTTAATTTCATTTCTTATGGAAGTTCAATTCAAAGGCAACTCTAAATCAAAATTATATTTTTTGATTAGTGTATCAAATCTTTTGTCGCCAGACAAGGACTTGAGAATAGGACTCCACCTTAAACTGGCCAAAAGATCGAAGTCCATCTTTGCGTTGGTGAGGAGTGCGATGGCTTCCTCCCATTTGTTTTTGATCACTAAACGTTCTGCTGTATCTGCCAGATCTCTTTTGTCAGCGGGCCAGGCATCAGAAAGGGAATCAAGTTTTTCTAAGTCCTTCTGATTGTAATAAATATTTGTTAGTGCAGCCTTTGTCAGTTCCCTGTCATCAACGTGCTTAAGTGCAGTAAACGCGGTGTCCATTTGGTTGTTAAACGCGAGTGCCTGGACATACCAAAATCTGAATAGTTGAGATTCAGGAAATAGCTCAATTGCTTTTTGGGATGTTTTTAAAAGTTCGATGTAGTCACCATCAGCCCATAGCGCCTGAATGAGCCCGAGATGAGATCGACCTATCAAAGGATCAATTTGTAATGCCAAACGTGCAAATTCAACCGCCTTTTTTGGTCGGCCAGACAGCCAACAGAAATAGGCAGCCGTTCTTAGCACGACCGGATTGGATTTTCCTTTAACCCATACTTGTCGTAATTCATCCGCTGCCTCCTTAAAATCAAGATTAACTATAGCTTTCAAGGACTGTGTTGCATGCAATTCGGGTAAAGTAGAATTGACCATTTTTGCCTTTAAAAGGTAATGATCTCTTCTATTGTAATTTTGGACCTGCCCATACGAAAGTGAAAGAAATGTCAAACTAATGGCGTGGGAAGAATCAATGTTAACCGATTTTTGAAAATACTCGAGCGCTCGCTTATCGTCATCCGAACGATCGAAAAAAAACCTTCCTTTTTGGTAAAGCCTTCTTGCCTCTTCGTTCCATACTTCATCTTCTTTTGATGATACCCCTTCAAGGAGAGTAGCCTTCAAAAAACCTGCTACTTCTTTGGCAATAGCATCTTGAATCTCAAAAAGATTCTCCGTTTTTTGATCCATATTCTTCGACCAATAATGTGAACCATCGGATACCTTAATAAGCTGTGCTGTAACTCTTATTTGATCTTTAAATTTTCTTACACTGCCTTCTAAAATAGTTGACACGCCAAGCTTCCTTCCAATTTCTCTTAAGTCTTCATTCTTCCCTTTGAATTGAAACGAAGATGAACGGGCAATGACTTTTAAGTCTTTTGATTGAGCAAGCACATTAATAATTTCTTCAGCCACTCCATCGCCCAAGTATTCCAGGTTTCCTTGCTCACTCAAATCAGTAAAAGCGAGAACGGCTACTGATTTGTCTGTTTCTTCTGTTGATTGCTCTGTTGGATTATTAAATTTTAAGTAAGCAAAATACCCGATCACAAGAACCATTGCCAGTATCAATAAATTTAAGGTAAGCGATTTTACGTTTCTGGTTTTCTTTTGAGTAGGTAGGGGTGGAAGAGTAGCAGGAGTATTCTGATTGTGTTTCAGTGCGTTTACAATTTCCTTAATGGCATTCGCTACTTTGTTTACCTGATCTCGAAAAAGGATTTTGCCAGGCATTCTAACTTCATCGTCTTTTGAATTAAGCGGACGATTTACACCTCCTGATTTGTAGATAAATTCAATGGCCCGCAGCACACCACCAATTTCATTTTCAATAATTGCTTTGTCATCAGAATCCAGTTCATGAATTTTCACAGGAAGAATCCGGCTGGCCACATTTCCATTACTCAGTTTAATATCTCTTCCAAACTGATCTTCATTCGCCAGGTTGTTAAATGCAACAAATTCATGTTGCCACGCAAATGATTTGGTATCGCAATAGGTTTGAGAGATGATCGGGATGAAAATGAGACACTTTAGTTTTCCTTCCAGACTCTTGTCAACATTGTGAGTTTCGAGCAGGCCATCGTGAGGGTTCTTATCAAAGTAGATGGTGAGGGTATCCTTGAGGGTGCTACGGAGTTCCTTCTCCAGATTCTGTACAAAATCCGTT
>JANNRV010000045.1:0-10748 GCA_031401775.1 Bacteroidia bacterium
AACGAATAAATTTATCTAAGCCGTAGTTATCATCAACGTGCAAAAAACCGCCACTTATCAAATATTTTCGCAGATTTTGGGCTTCAGCATCAGAAAAAACAACATTTCCATGTCCCGTCAAATGTATAAATGGATAAGAAAACAATTCAGGGCTGCCCACTTCAACAATTTCCTCTTCTATTGCCAAGTTTGTATTTAGATTTTTATTGCAAAAATAAATTAAGTTAGGTATTGAAGTTTTATTTGCATACCAATCTCCGCCACCATTGTATTTAAGTTTGGCGATTCTAAGCTGTGCCTGCAATTTGGTCACCCCGATTACCATCAGGGTGGCTGAAAGTATTAAAACCTGTACTATGTAAGAAACCTTAAAATTGCGCCAAAAATGCATGTTCTAAAAAAAGTTTATTTGTGCTTTAAACCTTCAGCGGCAGTATCACTCTAAACGACAAAACAACTAAAACTAACTATGAAAACGAATTTAATGCTTAAGAGTCTATCGTATTTCTCCTTTATGGCTTTACTTTTTTTGGCATCTTGTCAGGATGACAAAATTGATTTCTCTGCCAATGATTCCCAAAATGTAGAAAATGAAGCAGTATCGGATGCTTACTATGAAGATGCCGATGATATGTCCAGCATTGCAGTTTCTTCTGATGCCACGACACTTACAGGTGGTCGCGAATCAACAGGCGGCCGTAAATTCACAGTGAATATTTCTGACTTAGCAAAGCGATTTGATTGTGCAACAGTAACTTTTGAAACAGCAGAGGCGAGTTCATTTGAAATACCCAAAGGAACAATCACCATCGATTTTGGCACGGGCTGTACTGATGCTAAGGGAAATGTGCGTAAGGGCAAGATAATTATTAACTATAGTGGCAAAAGATTCTTGGCAGGATCCTCTGTCGTGACTACGTTTGCAGACTACTTCATCAATGGAGTTAAAATTGAAGGCACGCGCACGGTAACAAACGCTTCAGCAAGTTTAGAAAGTAACCCAGTATTTAATATTGTCGTTACTGGAGGTAAGGCTACTTGGCCGGATGCAACTTTCGCAACACGCGAAGTAAATCGTACCCGGGAGTGGAACCGTGGAATTATTCTTGATTTTGCCGATGACCAGTGGATCGTTTCAGGAACTGCTTCCGGTACGAATCGTAATGGCAGATCTTACCAAATGGAAATAACCAAGCCACTAGTTTACAAAAGAGAATGTGCAATCAGCGATAAAGTATTCATCGCAGTGGAAGGAACAAAGGTACTCACAGTAGAGAGCAAGCAAATAACGATCGACTATGGTGATGGAGCCTGCGATAAGTTGGTGACGATCACCGTAAATGGTAAATCTCGAGAAGTTGAGGTGAGGGGGGATATCTGATCCGGAAAGGTTGGATGAAGTTGAAAAGCCCTGAGGAATCAGGGCTTTTTTTATTGCTAGTTCCTTGAGTTTCTATCTTCTTCGGTATTACTTGCATAAAAATTAGCGATAAGATGAAGCAGTACCTGAGCCTGATGACCGACATAATGGAGAATGGTTCGAAAAAAACGGACCGAACGGGAACAGGCACCTTATCGGTTTTCGGCAGACAGTTGCGCTTCGACCTTTCTCAGGGCTTCCCCATGGTGACGACCAAGAAGCTTCATCTCCGCTCCATTATTTTTGAATTACTTTGGTTTTTGAAAGGGGAGACGAATATTAAATACTTGAAAGACAATGGAGTTTCTATTTGGGATGAGTGGGCAGATGAAAATGGAGAACTGGGTCCCGTCTATGGATCGCAATGGAGAAGTTGGCCTGCACCTGATGGAAGAAGAATTGATCAGATAACCCAAATCCTAAATCAAATTAAAACAAAACCTGATTCAAGGAGGCACATTGTAAGTGCCTGGAATCCTGCTGAAGTGGATAAGATGGCCTTACCTCCCTGTCATGCTTTGTTTCAATTTTATGTAGCGGATGGAAAACTCTCCTGTCAATTGTATCAGCGCAGCGCTGACTATTTTCTTGGCGTTCCTTTCAACATTGCCAGCTACGCGCTGCTGACCCATATGTTTGCTCAGCAATGTGATCTTGAGCCAGGTGAGTTTGTTTGGACAGGTGGAGACGTTCATCTCTATACCAATCACATGGATCAGGCGAAAACACAACTTGCGAGAGTTCCCTACCCATTGCCCACGCTGCATATCAAACGAAAGCCGGCTTCTATTTTCGACTATGAGTTTGAAGATTTTGAGATACTGAATTATCAATCCCATCCGGGAATAAAGGCACCCATAGCTGTCTAGATCTCACCTAATTTGGACTAGAACATTACTTCTTAGGCTGATAAACCCTATTTTTGCCTCCTGTGAAAAAATACCCTCAATAGAGGGAGAAATACCTGTTTATTAAAATCCTTTTGCCCCTTATTCCGTTAATCATCGCGTATGGCTGAAAAAAGCAGTGTTTTCGATATGATTGGACCAGTCATGATTGGCCCTTCCAGTTCACATACAGCCGGAGTGGTTCGAATAGGACTAGCAGCCTACAAAATATTAGGAGGTCAGCCCGACTCAGCAGAAATAACCTTTTACAATTCATTTGCCAGGACCTACGAAGGTCACGGTAGCGATCGTGCGATTCTGGCCGGGTTAATGAATTTCCAAACTGATGATAAGAGAATAAAGGATGCTATCGATCTGGCAACAAAAGCTAATCTAAAGTTTACATTTAAATCAGTTGGGAATGCTTCCACCCTCCATCCCAATTCAGTTCGATTAGTTCTTCAAAAGGGTGACAGAAAGATTGAAGTATTGGGCGAAAGCAAAGGAGGAGGTATAATAAATATATCCGAGGTCAATGGTTTTAAAGCCGACTTCAGTGCCAACCTTCATACGGCCATTATTTTTGCAGACGATGTAAAAGGCAGTATTGCATTCATTGCCAGTGTTCTCGCACATGATGATTGCAACATCGCCACCATGTCTGTTTCCCGGAAGGGTAAAAACGACTTAGCCTGTCAGGTGATTGAGATGGATTCAGGTATTAAACCTGTAACATTTGATTACCTCAGGAGTCTAAGTTGGGTGAACGAAGTGATCTATATCCCTCAAATTTGAGTTGAATTTTATACAATCTATGAGAAGATTTTTTACAATCGCTATCTCGGGTATCCTGTCCTTGAGTACTGCTTTCGCTCAAGATCAGAAGGAATGGACCCTTCAAGAGTGTGTTCAGGTAGCTCTTGAGAATAATTTACGAGTCAAGCGTAGCGTCTATAATGTTGAAAGTTTCGGAATTAACCTACTTCAGTCTAAGGCGGCCTTTTTGCCCTCCCTCAATGCCAATGGTGCCTATGGTAAAAACTATGGTCGTTCCGTGAACCCGGTAACTAACTTGTTTATCAATTCAACCATCAATGCGATTAATGTGTCAGCCAATAGTTCATTAACACTCTTCAACGGATTGAGAATTCAAAATACATTTCGTCAAAGTCAAAAAGACTACAGTGCAGCTGGTCAGGATCTTGAAAAAGCGAAGAATGATGTAATTATAAATGTGGTTACACTTTATACGAATGTAATTTTTAACAAGGAGTTATTTGAAACCTCCAAATACCAACTCAATTCTAGCCAACAGCAGTTGGAACGAATCATAAAACAAGTGAATGCAGGATCGCTTGCCAAAACGAATGAACTTAATCAGGAAGCTCAAGTTGCCACCAATGAAGTGAATTCGATCAATCAGGAAAACGCATTAAACTTATCCTTGTTGCAGTTAAAGCAGGCGATGCAGATTCCCTCTTCCACAACACTTGAGGTTGTTATTCCTGACATTCAAATGGAAGACTTAATAATTGATCAAACGGCCCAAGAGATTTACCAAATAGCCTTAGCTGAAATGCCTGAAATAAAAAGTGCAGTGTTAAAAGTGGAGAGCGCACAGTTAGCTTTGAAGGCAAGTAAAGGAAGTTTATATCCCCGTTTAAGTTTAAGCGGGTCGGCCACATCCAACTATTCAAGTGCATCGGACAGGGCACGCTTTGGACTGGATGGAGGAACTACTACGCAACAAATAGGGTATGTACAGGGATCAAATTCGCCTGTGCTTACAACGGTCCCATCGACAGTAGTAGTATCAGACAGTTATGGAGAAAAAGATCAATTAAAGGATAACGTTTTCAAATCGATAAGCCTTGGCGTAAGCATTCCGCTTTTCAATGGCCTGCAAACCCGAAGCTCAGTTCAGCGCGCGGTGATTTCAAAAGAGATTGCAAATATTTCACAGCAAGAAACAGAAAATACACTGAGACAAAGTATTGAGACCGCCTATAATGACGCCATTGCGGCTTCCAAATCCTATGCAGCATCACTCAAGCAGGTTAATGCTCGGGAGGAGGCCTATCGCATGACCAAGCAACGATTTGAGAACGGTGCTGCTAATTATGTAGAATACCAGATTTCAGAAAACGATCTTTTTCAAGCCAAGTCGGACTTATCCAGAGCGAAGTACAATTTCATTTTCAAAAAGAAAGTGCTCGACTTTTATCAAGGCAAACCTATCCAGTATTAATCTGATTTATAATCATAGCACGAATGGCAAAGCAAAAGCAGAAATCAAACAAACTCGTTTATTACCTTATTGGATCTCTCATTGTGATTATTCTGGTTCTTGTGGTTGGAAAGACGCAAGGGTGGATCGGTAAAGCAAAAGAGATCGAAGTAGAATTGGCAAAAGCGCAACGAACTTCCATCACTGAAAAAGTAAGTGCTTCCGGAACCGTTCAGCCTGTTATTGAAGTGAAACTAGCACCTGAAGTTTCTGGTGAAATCACTGAGCTGAATGTGGAAGATGGAGATTCAGTAATGCTAGGTGAATTGCTGGTAAAGATTCGCCCGGATCAACAATTAAGTCAATTAGAACGAAGTGAAGCTTCACTGAGTCAGCAAAAGGCAAATGAGATATCGGCTGAAGCTGCGTTATCCGGAGCGAAAGCTACTTTCATTCGTGCTGATGCAGATTACAAGCGGCAGCAAAGATTATGGGATGAGAAGGTAATCTCTGAATCAGATTGGCAATTGGCTAAACAGAATTTTGAAGTAGCAAAGAATAATCTCGCATCTTCCGAGCAATCACTCGAAGCGGCAAAATATATTGTTAAGAGTACACAAGCGTCTGTGAAAGAATCAAGAGAGAATGTAAGAAGAACAAGCGTTGTAGCTCCTATGAAAGGCATTGTTTCAAAGCTGAACGTTAAGAAGGGGGAACGTGTAGTAGGTACGGCTACGATGGCGGGAACTGAGATGCTTCGCATTGCGGACTTAAATAAAATGGAAGTCCGTGTGAATGTGAATGAGAATGATATAGTGAGAGTCCACCTTAGCGACTCAGTATTGATTGGTGTAGATTCCTATGCAAACATTGATAAGGAATTTAAAGGTATTGTTACCAATATCGCCAATACAGCAAAAGATAAACTCTCCGCAGATGCCATTACGGAGTTCGAAGTAAGAATTTTAATTCTGCGCTCTTCCTACGAAGACTTGATTAAACAGGGAAATAAATTCCCTTTCCGCCCCGGAATGACTGCCAGCGTAGAGATCATCACGAATAGAAAATCCAATGTACTTTCCGTACCGCTTGCAGCAGTTACCACACGAAACCCAAACGCCAAATCAGAGGATGAAGAAAAAGCAAAGAAGAAAGAAGAGGATGATAACCCTCGCGTGACAAGTGACAAGAAAGTGGAGAAGAAAGCTGATAAGATAGTCTTGTTTGTTAATGATAAGGGTGTGGCGAAGATGGTAGAAGTAAAGACAGGTATTAGCGATTACGACAACATTGAGATTCTAACCGGTGTTGCTGATAGTGCAGAGGTTGTTACCGGTCCCTTTCTTGTGGTTTCAAAGCGCTTGAAAGAAGGGGATAGGATCAAATTAATGGAAAAGAAAGAGCCTAAGAAAGAGGATAGTGATAAGTAGAATTGTATCAATCATCAAAAGACCCGATGGCTTGCTATCGGGTCTTTTTTTGTTCTTCTTATTATTCTAACTTTAACCGGAATTAAGCAATGAGATTTCTATTGCTTAATTTGACGAATGAAAATCGCAGGATTACGTAAGACGATTGCTCATATTGCAATTCGATGATTTTCATTGTCAAGGTTAACCCTGACAATCCTGACGTAGGAAGGATTCGTCAGTATTAAATGACAACTATTTCTATTGCATAATCTGGGTTAAATTAATTATGATCAAACATCCATGGCATGAAGCCTCTACCGGCTCCAACCCACCTGAATTGGTAAATGGAATAATAGAGATTTCTACGGGCATGCGTACCAAGTATGAGGTAGATAAAGAATCAGGGCTACTTAAGTTAGACAGAGTTCTTTATTCTTCAGTTTACTATCCTGCCAACTATGGATTTATCCCTCAAACGCTAGGTGATGATCACGATCCCTTGGATATCATGATTCTTTGCCGTGAGCCGATTCAGCCCCTCTGCCTCGTGCCTTCGCGTGTCATTGGTGTGATGCGGATGATTGATCAGGGCCTTGCCGATGATAAGATTCTGGCTGTGCCCGAGAATGATGCCAATGCAAGCCATCTCAACGATATTAATGAGCTTGCAAATCATTTTAAGTTAGAACTAAAAGAATTTTTTGAGAGCTATAAGCGATTGGAAAATAAAGTCGTTACGGTTCCTGACTTTCAAGGAAAAGAGATAGCCTTGAATATTATCCTAAAAGCCATACAGTACTACCAGAAAGAATTCAAAAAGTAATATAGGATGACTGCTCCTCGGTCTTTTCTGATTATTCAGACTGCATTTATCGGAGATGTGATTTTAGCAACGGCTCTTGTCGAAAAACTTAACCATTCTTTTCCCGGAGCATCCATCGATTTTCTTCTTCGAAAAGGTAATGAAGATTTACTAAAAGATCATCCCGGTATTCGCCACACATTAATCTGGGAAAAGAGAAAGGATAAAATTAAAAATCTTGTTGATATTATTAAAAAGGTTCGTGCTAATGGGTATGATTATGTCATTAATGCTCATCGATTTGCCAGTTCAGGACTGATGACAGTTTTTTCCGGAGCAAAATATAAAATTGGATTCGATAAAAATCCTCTTTCTTTTTTGTTTGATGAAAAAGTAAAACATAAGATTGAAGAGGGGATACACGAAGTTCAGCGAAATCAAATGTTGATTAGCAGCCTGACCGATGAGCTGCCCTCGAAACCGCGATTGTATCCATCATTGAAAGACCATGAAAAAGTAAAGGATATCTCGTCTTCCGGACGTTACATCTGCATTGCCCCAACTTCGGTATGGTTCACAAAACAATTTCCGAAAGAGAAATGGATTGAACTGACTAATGAATTAGATTCTTCAATTAATGTTTTTCTATTAGGTGCATCTGGAGATCAAAGTGCATGTGATATTATTAAAACATATAGCCGTCACACTGGAGTTATCAATCTTTCCGGGCAGCTTACCTTTCTCGAATCTGCTGCCCTGATGAAAGGAGCAGTGATGAATTATGTGAACGATTCTGCCCCCATGCACATTGCTTCTGCTGTTAATGCCCCTGTTACAGCTGTTTATTGTTCTACTGTACCGGCTTTTGGATTTGGACCGTTATCAGATAAAAGATTTATTGTTGAGACCAAAGAGAAATTATCATGCAGACCTTGCGGCTTGCATGGTTTTAAGGTATGTCCTCAAGGCCACTTTAAATGCGCCTCTACTATTGAAATTCAAGATTTAAAATTCAAGATGGAGTAATTTTGAATCTTGAATCTAGAATTTGATAAGATGATCATATACCTTATGAATTGGCAGGCCCATTACATTAAAGTAAGATCCTTTTATTTTTTCAATCGCCAATAGCCCAAGTTGTGATGTTGAGCTCGTTAGGCTTTTCGTAATTAAGTCGAGTTTATTAATCTTTTTCAGAAAATTATTTTCTTCCTCTGAGCAGGGGTTCATTCCGGGAGGCAGACATTCCTGCGCTCCGTAGCTGCCTGCTTTGTCCAAAGGCTTGCAGGTATCAATGTATGCCTCAATTTGACTGCGGGTAAGTTTGTTGAAAGTTACTTCCGTGCGATCGTCAAAGCACTCTGTTTTACGGGCCGAGAGTAAACAGACTGCCGTAATTACCAGATGGGTCTGCCCTGAGAGTTCTGTGAGCATGCGAATGGCATCATGTCGGTCAATCGGCTTATTCAAGATAGTGTTTTCCAAAATAACAATGGTATCTGCAGTCATCACAATTTGCTGATTGATCTTAGATCTGAAGGAAGAAGCTTTTTTTTGAGCAAGGTATTGAGGAACTTGTGTAACCTCCATTGCGCTAGAGAAAGATTCATCTCCGTCAGGTATGCCAAGGGAAAATGAAAAACCGAGCTCTTTCATCAGGAACTGCCTTCGTGGAGAACTGGAACCAAGGATTAGAGGTTGTCGTAATTCCATTCTAGTAGAAAACTAATGAAATGGGGAATACTCCGGTTCTTTAAATTCATCTTCCAAAATGGAGCTAAACAAAAAGCCGCAAATGACTTTAGGGTAGAAGTAGGTCGATTTTTGTGGCATGGTGTAGCCACTTTTGCAAACTTCCTTTACTTCTTCGATAGAGATGTCCTGTGTGATGATCGCCATCTGTGATTCTTCTTTGATTACTTTAGTGACACAATCAGAAAAGCTGCGATCAAAATCAATCTTCTCTGATTGCCGTTGCTCTTTGCCTGGTATACCCAATATCTTTTCAATAATAAAATAATGCATTACGGTGAGGTCGAGCCTTTTCACCTGTTCGGGAAATGGCCATGTCATCTTTTGAAAAGACTCGGGCTTTAGTCTTACTTTGTAGGCATTGTCTTTAAAAATAATTCCAAATGCCCATTGCTTTCCTAATATAATTTCATTGATGGTATCTTGCTCGGCTTGCTTTACAATAAAGTCAATGTGAAGTTTTTCAAGAATCTCCTGTTCAATAAATGCAGGAATATTTTTCACAAGACGATGCGTAGGTAGAATTTTTAAGTCTCCGGCTTCCGTATTGGTAAGATACATTAAGTGAAAATTATAACCTTCATGGCCCGTATGGTTTTGATTGAGAGCTTTCCGCTTTCTTTTATGGAACATAGATCCCTCATACCGGTGATGACCATCGGCAAGAATAATCGTCTTTGGCTTTAACGTCTCAATAAACTTATTAATGATAACAACATCGTGAATCACCGCCAGAACATCCCTTGCACCTTGATAGTCTTCTGTTTCATAAATAGGTTGTTTAATTGCCTCATCCATGTACTTTTCAAGAGAAAATGTCTCATCGGTGTATAGTCCATGCGTAGGGCTTACATTTAATTCTGTCTTTTCCAGCAATTCAATTCGATCATTTACATATTTTGGGATTGTATTCTCGTGACGGAGGATTACATTTTCTTCCCAATCATAGGCCCTAATGTGTGTAACGAACCCTTTACGGCATAATTCGGAAGAACCAGCAAGCTTGAAATATTGGTAATACACATAGATACCCGGTATTTTATCCTGAAGAATTACTCCCTTGGATTTCCATTCAGCTAACAACTTTCGGGCACGGTCTGCTGGCGCAGGACCCATTGGTACTGAAAGATGAATGCTATTGTAAGGATTTTGATACAACGCTTTCCGTTGTCTTTCAGAGACAACATCAAACAATGGAGAAGTTTGGGCTTCAATGGATTTGGCAAGAACATTATTATACCGCCATGCTCGAATGGGTCTGATCTCAGCCATTGATTAGATCCTGTTTTTTTTCCACTTGCTAATTGGCGCCAGCAATTCTTTTTCCATGGGGCTGCCCGCCAAGCTGGAAATTTGAGTGGATGCTAATGCGGCAGCCAGAAGTTCTTCCGTCTCATTTGGAGTTGGTTTTAACACTTCTGGTTTAAAATACTTCTCCACAAACTTTGTATCAAAATTTCCTGATCTAAACGCTTCATGATGCATTACAAATTGACAGAATCCCAGTGTCGTTTCCAAGCCAGTGATTTCGTATTCATTGATTGCCCGAATAGTTTTATTAATTGCTTTCTCGCGGGTTTCATCATGACAAATCATTTTAGCAATCATAGGATCATAATAGAAGGGGATGGTCATACCTTCTTCAAATCCATCGTCCACACGAATACCATGACCTTGCGGTCTTTTGTACGTCTTTAAGGTTCCAATGTCGGGGAGGAAATTGTTAGCAGGGTCTTCTGCATACACCCGGACTTCGATGGCATGACCTGTGATTTTTAAGTCTTCTTGTTTGAAAGGAAGTGGTTCGCCTTCGGCAATTCTGATTTGCAGTTTTACCAAATCAACTCCGGTGATCTGCTCTGTTACTGGATGCTCTACCTGAAGTCGGGTGTTCATCTCCAGAAAGTAGAAGTTGTTATTGGAATCAAAAATAAATTCAACCGTGCCAGCATTATAATAGTTGGCTGCTTTAGCAACATTGACTGCCGCTTCACCCATCTTCTTCCTTAGTTCAGGGGTGAGAATGGAGGAGGGCGCCTCTTCGATTACCTTTTGATGCCTTCGCTGAATGGAGCATTCGCGCTCGAAAAAATGAATAACATTTCCCTGCTGATCACCGAATATCTGAAACTCAATATGCCTTGGCTGAGTTACGTATTTTTCAATGAAGACTGAGCCATCTCCAAACGCAGATGTTGCTTCACTGACAGCCCGATCCATTTGTTCCTGAAACTCCTCTGCATTTTCA
>JANNRV010000046.1:0-19981 GCA_031401775.1 Bacteroidia bacterium
GCTTATTTTACGACCAAGAATCAACCCCTGGAAATTCGGGAAATTAAAAAACCCAAACCTGTAAAAGATCAGGTGCTGGTTCGTCTTCATGCTGCTGCACTCAACCATAGAGATATTTGGACACAGAATGAACAGACCGCTCCCGCTGGAGGAATCATCCTTGGCTCCGATGGGAGCGGCATCATTGAAGATGTTGGTGAAGATGCCGATGATCTGATGATCGGGATGGAAGTGGTAATCAACCCAAGTCTGAATTGGGGAAACAATCCTGTAGTTCAAGGTGACTCTTTTAAAATTCTTGGTTACCCTGATCATGGCACTTTCAGCGATTACGTTGCTATCTCAAAAAAACAAGTTTTTGAAAAGCCGGAACACCTATCGCATGTTGAATCGGCAACGATTCCACTTTCCGGACTCACTGCGTACAGAGCATTATTCACAAAGGCGAGATTAAGGGCGGGAGAAAAAGTTCTAATTACAGGTGTTGGTGGAGGCTCGGCATTGTGGGCATTTCAATTTGCCTTGGCCTATAAGGCACGAGTTTATGTTACCTCAGGGTCGGAAGAAAAACTTGTGAAGGCAAAAGAACTTGGAGCGCTGGGAGGATTTAACTATAAAGATCCGGACTGGATCCTAAAAGCGGCTAAAGAAGTGGGAGGCTTTGATATTGTCATTGACAGTGCGGGCGGAGAACAATTTTCCAGGCTTCCTGATCTGATGATGCCCGGAGGAAGAATTGTAATTTTTGGGAGAACCGGTGGCAACATTCCTGAAATTTCACCCCGAACTATTTTCTGGAAACAACTTTCTATTCATGGTACCACCATGGGTACGCGTGATGAATTCCTTTCCATGCTCGACTTTATTGAAGGTAGAAACATTAAACCCGTGATCGATAAACTATTTCCATTGGAAGAAGCTGAGGAAGCCATGCGAAGAATGGAGCGTGGAGATCAGTTTGGGAAAATAGTTTTAAAGATCAACTAGAAAAGAACATGGAGGAAATCATCTATTCATCCGATCGAAAAATTACTCCTGACGAGTTTGTAGATGTATTGAAAAGATCAACACTTGGCGAACGAAGGCCAATAAATGATCCTCATCGCATTCAACAGATGCTTGCCCATGGCAATATTTTAGTAACAGCTTGGGCAGGAGAAAAACTAGTAGGAGTTTCACGGGCCCTTAGCGATTTCTCATTTTGTTGCTACTTATCCGATTTGGCAGTAGATGAAGCCTACCAGAAACTAGGAATAGGAAAAAAGCTTATTGACGAAACCCATAAAGTAGCGGGTAAGAATTCATCTCTGATTTTGTTGGCTGCACCAGCAGCTGTCAACTATTACCCTAAAATAGGAATGGATCGTTTCGCAGAATGCTTCATGATTAAAAGAAAGGAATAAAGTAAAACCTATGAGCGAAATTAAAAAGACAGATCGAACCACCATTACACGCATGCCGAAGAGAGGCGTCTATGATAAAGGAACGATTTACTCGATTTTAGATGAAGCGCTGTTTTGTAATTTAGCCTGCTTCGGAAGGTCAGCCCTTCCAGATACCTACTGGCTTTTGCAGAGTCAATGACAAACTATTCATTCACGGATCGGTTGGTAGTCATTACATGCGAGAATTGGCAAGTAAGAAGCTGCCCGTAAACATCAGCGCCACAATTATGGACGGGTTGGTCTTGGCTCGCTCTGCTTTCCATCATTCCGTAAATTATCGCTCTGTTATTATCTTCAGTCAACCCGAACTTATAACAGATGAGAAAGAACTTTACAAAATTCTGGAAGCCTTCACGGAAAAAATGTGCCCCGGTAGATGGGCAGACATTCGTCAGCCTAATGCCGGGGAGTGGAAAGCGACCATGGTCCTAGGCTTTTCTATCCATGAAGCTTCTGCCAAAGTTCGCACAGGCCCACCCGTTGATGATGAAGAAGATTATGAACTTGACATTTGGGCAGGGGTTTTACCTCTTAAACTTCAAAAGCAAACACTTGTGCCAGATGTGTCTCTAAAAGCTGGAGCTAAAATTCCTGATTATTTACTTTAACCAGACATCTTCCAGCCGGTTTCATCATCTCACTGTGGGCGTCAAAACCAAAATAAAAAGTGTATCTTCGCGACCGCAAAGAAGTAGCCTTTCGGTTAGCATTTTAAGTAAACAAACTTAAATATTAGTCTGGTGGTTTAGGCAAAATAATGTTTTACCTCTGAAATAATAATCAATATAAACATGGGAAGACCTCCAATATTACCAAAGAAGAAGAAAGACGGCTTTTATATCGAAATCCGAAACAAAGGCGCGAAGTCTGGGACAATTATCATTCGCGATAATGAAAAAGCCATGATGCAGGCAGCCCGCCAGTACGAAACTACCAAAGATGTAATCATCTTGGGCGAACATAAAAACGGGAAACGTGTCGATGAATCCCGCAAAAAGATAAAGATGGCCAGCTAACCAGCCATCTTTATTTATCAATAATTCTCAAAAAGGTAGATCATCCGTAGCATTGCTAACCGATTCAAAAGGCTCCTCTCCCGGAGGGGGTGCCACACTCCCAGCACTGCCACTTTTCTCGAGTTTCCATGCCCTGGCCTCTGTGTACCAACGGCCATTATATTCCCGGCTTTCAAGATCAACGGAGACATTCACCAAATCTCCCTCAGCAATACTAAACTGATCAATTTTATCTCCCCAAGCTGAAAGACAAACTTTCTTAGGGTATTGAGCCTGCGTCTCCACAATAAATTCCTGTTTCTTCCACTGACCCTTTTTCCCCATGCCCGTCTGAGCCGGTAAAATCTGAATAATCTTTCCTTTAAGTTCCATTGCCATACTATTCCATGTTTATGATTTACAAATAAAGGTAATTCTATTCTCTTATTCTTTTAAAAAAAGCATCAACCAACTCCTTACTTTCTACCGCCTTCAATCCCTTCACCACTTCTGTTTTTGGATGCAATAATGGTGTTTTCACCAAGCTATATCCCCGTTGAGTATCCTCAGCACCAAATACCAATTTTTGCAACTGGGTCCAGTGCAAAGCCCCTGCACACATCACGCAAGGTTCTAATGTGACATAAAGTGTGCATTCATTCAGATACTTAGAACCCAGAAAATTGGCGGCAGATGTAACGGCCAGCATCTCCGCATGGGCTGTGGCATCCGTTAACTGTTCAGTCTGGTTATGTGCTCGTGCAATTATTTTATTCTTGCATACCACCACCGCTCCAACAGGTACCTCGCCATTGTCCCAGGCCTTCTTAGCCTCCTTCATCGCTTCTCCCATAAAATAGGCATCTGTATACAATTGCATGTCTACTGCTTTACTTGACCCTTACACTTTTCATCATGGCCTTTGCCAAAGGTTGCCACTGCTCACGAAGTTCTTTAGGACAGCTAAAGGAAAAAACCAACGTACGACCCGGCTCAATGAAATATTGTATATAAACATAACGCTGAACAGCCTGCTGCTCACCCAATTCGCGCTTGCTTCCATTCACGCGTGATACAAATTCAAAATAAACAAACTTCCTATTGTGAATCTCTTGAACACCTTCACCTATCCACTCTACCCGATCATGAAGGTTATTGATTCCCGATTTAAAGAATTTCTGTGCCATGGTAAAATCAGCATCAGGCCATTGAGTAGCAGAAATATTGACACTGAAATCTACCAGGCGCTCTTCATTGGTGAACGATCCGAGCGGAGCTCGAACGGACGGATACCGCTGGGCAATGTCTTCAGTGGACATAGCCTTTAATTCGAAAGGGATGGAAACAGTTATCCCTTCGGCTAATTTTGTTTTAATTAGTTTGGTAGGTGCCAAACTCGTGATTAATAATAGAGTAGCAAAAGATGCGATTTTGTTCATACTAAAGGATTTGATCATTATTCATAACCGCCTCGGGTCTACTTAAAAGCATGGAAATCAAAGAAATCCAAGTTAAATTCGCGCAAATTTAATCTAAAAATTCATGCTACGGACTCATACTTGCGGAGAACTACGAATTAGCGATGTAGGCAAACAGGTGACCCTGACGGGATGGGTACAGCGACTTCGCGATAAAGGCAGTTTGCTATGGATTGACCTGCGCGATCGTTATGGGATCACCCAACTTTTCTTGGATGAAGGCTTGTCTGATCAGGCACTTATGGTGTCTGCTCGTCAGCTCGGGAGGGAATATGTTATTCTTGTAAAGGGAACTGTCGTTGAACGCCTTTCGAAGAATGATAAAATTGTGACCGGAAACATCGAGCTGAAGGTAGCTTCGATAGAGGTTCTGAATGTCTCCAAAGTTCCGCCTTTCACCATAGAAGATAATACCGATGGTGGCGATGACCTGCGCATGAAGTACCGTTACCTGGATCTTCGCAGGAACCCCGTTAGAGAGAGTCTTCAACTCCGCCACAAAATGGCGCAGCAAACAAGAGCTTATCTGGATAGTCAAAATTTTATTGAAGTCGAAACACCTGTTTTAATTAAGTCCACCCCAGAAGGAGCCCGTGACTTTGTTGTGCCATCGCGAATGAATCCCGGAGAGTTTTATGCATTGCCTCAATCTCCCCAGACATTTAAGCAATTGCTGATGGTCTCAGGGTTTGATCGCTATTATCAGATTGTAAAATGCTTTCGCGATGAAGATTTGCGTGCTGACCGTCAGCCCGAGTTTACACAGATCGACTGTGAAATGGCATTCGTTACTCAAGAAGATATACTCAGTATGTTTGAAGGATTGATCCGTCATCTCTTCAAACAGGTAAAAGGAATTGATATGCCTTCTGTACCTCACATGCCGTATGTGGATGCCATGAAATATTATGGCTCTGACAAGCCCGATACGCGTTTTGAAATGAAATTGGTAGAGCTCAATGAG
Source organism: Bacteroidia bacterium (assembly GCA_031401775.1). Taxonomy (GTDB): domain Bacteria; phylum Bacteroidota; class Bacteroidia; order Cytophagales; family Cyclobacteriaceae; genus ELB16-189. The sequence continues at coordinate 4,883 of JANNRV010000046.1, forward strand.
ATAGCTAAAGGCAAAGGCTTTGGTGTTTTTGATGAGGCAGAATTGGTAGTCGGTATTTGTGCGAGAGGATGTGCGAGTTACACACGGAAACAATTGGATGAACTCACAGAGTTTGTAAAGAAGCCACAGATCGGAGCGAAAGGATTAGTTTATGCCAGGCATGAAGCCAACGGAACATTCAAATCATCCGCTGACAAATTTTTTAATGAAACAGACTTAAGCAACTGGGGCAAGCAATTGGATACGCAGCCCGGAGACCTCATGCTTATTCTTGCCGGAGTCACTGAAAAAACTCAAAAGGCTTTAGGTGAATTACGTCTTCATGTTGCCAATCAATTAGGATTGCGTGATAAAAATAAGTTCTCCGCATTATGGGTAATGGATTTTCCTTTGTTGGAGTGGAACGAAGAAACCAGACGTTATCATGCAATGCATCATCCCTTTACTTCTCCTAAAAGGGAAGACTTACACTTATTGGACAGTGATCCTGGAAAAGTAAGAGCAAACGCTTATGATATGGTCATCAACGGAACCGAAGTTGGTGGGGGCTCGATTCGTATTCACGACAGGCCAACCCAACAACTGATGTTTACCAAATTGGGCTTTAGTGAAGAAGAAGCAAAAAAACAGTTCGGCTTCCTCATGGATGCTTTTGAATTTGGTGCTCCTCCACACGGTGGAATCGCTTTTGGCTTTGATCGATTGTGCTCTCTTTTTGGTGGAGCAGATTCCATTAGAGATTTTATTGCTTTTCCAAAAAATAATTCAGGGCGTGACCTCATGATTGATACACCATCCACTATTTCTGATGAACAGCTGAAAGAATTAAGTATTGAGGTGAAGTTGGCGAAGAAATAGAAATTATAAAAAATGAAGACCTCAATTGCAATTGCCTTTATCATCGGGCTAACATCGTGTCAGAAGCAATCTCTATCAAAAGAAGAAATGACAAAGATTGTCAACGAGAGAAACGACCGACTGGCCTACTTATATATCAAAGGCGATGCCGATAGTCTTGCGTTAATGTATACTTCTGAAGCAAAACTATCTTTGAATGGATATGGTTTTGCCAACGGGAGAAATTCTATTCATCAACTCTGGAAGGAAGACATGATCAATTCGAAAGTTTTGGAAATGACAACCAACACGTTAACAGTAGATGGAAATTCGGATGCAATTTACGAGACGGGAAAGACTCGCTTAAAACTTACCTTTAAGGATAGCATTTTTAAGACAACGGTAAAGTATTGCAATATCTGGCGCAAGCAGACTAATGGCTCCTATCTACTTGATGTGGACTTTTCGAATGCCGATAAAAAGTAGCTGATAATGCTTATTCTACCTTTTTAATTAGGAAAGAAGACGTGTAGTTTCTTCAACATTAATTACAATATCATCTTCACCGACATCATCAAACGGATTTTCCAGGTGATCCTGAATATTGTCAAGGCTAACCAAAATAAAACTATAGAGCACAGGCATTACATACTCAAGAGAAGATGAATAATCGTGGAATGTACTGGCAAAGTAAGGGCCATAGATGATTGGAAAAATGTAAATAAATACCTTACTGTACGCCCGCAAGGTAACGGGAGTGCGATAGTGGTGGATAATCTTCATGTTATCGAAGGCAATAATCAATTTGCTAACGTACTGACTTACCCTTGATATTTCTCCACTCTGAACGCCAAAATTCCTCATCTCCATCGTTAGCAACGATAACTTGGAAAAAAGATCATACATCTTTTTCTCATTTTCAAACCAATTTTCATTTCGCGCGGTCTTAAACATTTCCCCTTTAAGCTGCATCATATCGTGGATTAACTGCTTGACTCTTGGCACAAAATCATTGTCCTTATTGGACGTCCAATCGCGTGCGCCATAGTAAATTGCTATAGCATGACCTTTAAAATCAGCATAGCGTTGCAGAGCAACCTCTCTGCGTGAGAAGGCGGAGCCAATTGAAAATACCACTGGAAAAACTATTGCAACACCCACCAGCATGTCCGGAAACTTGGCTGTTAATCCGTAGGTAAAACATAGATACGTTGAAAGTACAGCAAGAGCTGTGATAATAAAGGTCTTGTAGTTGATTATTAAGAAAATACTTCTGAGAATGCGTTTCATGTTTGAATTGACTTAAGCCACTGTCAATTTTCCAAAAAGGCACGAGATTACCAAATTGTTATCGAATTATTATCTAAAGGTGGGTCACTTACTAACTGAGATCTAGCGACAGTGCAAATAGATTTCAATCCGGTATGAAAATCAATCTTCAATTACTTCAACCTCCACCCGAACGTTTTTGCGGGCGTGTTCGCTGTTTTTATCATGCACCATCCGCTTTCCACCCCAGGCTTTCACCTCCATACGGTCGCCTGCTACTCCTTGAGCAACTAACCAGTCTTTAATCACTTCAGCGCGTTCACGTGAGAGGTCTTTGGCGGTACCCACACCTTTCTTTACATCAGGCGATATCTCAAAAAAGTTTTTGCTCTCTCCAATGGTCAATAGCTTACCAGCGGCATTGCCATTGGTATGTCCGTGCAATACAATTTTATATTTTTGATTTTCATTGAGCATCCCGAGCAAACTGTTAAGCTCATATTTCGACTCTGGTAGCATAATAGCGGCATCGTTATAAAAGTAAACATTATACAATGTGGAAATGTCCCCGCGATGAATCCTAATCATGTCAAACTTTACCAGATAATAGTTGCCCATTAAATCGATGGATGCCTGGGCTGTGTCGGCCTCTGTATTTTGGTAATGCATCTCATGTTGCACTTTGCGATAGCCAAATACATCGCACAATAAAGTAATTCTACCTGATTTCGAACCTGGATCGGGAAGGGTCAAATAATCATTTGCTTTCACTTTTTTAATAGGGCGACTCCGTTCCGTATCTATAACCTGGACTTCGCCATCAATGGATTTATTATTTGTTGAATTATAAAGATTAAGAAAAACGGGTGTCTTATTTAAATTCTTCGGGCCTTGAATTGAATCGAGTTTAGGTTTTGAAGTAACGGCAGCAGTTTCTGTTACCACTGCTGTAGTTGCAACTGCCACCACCTCAGCGGGCTTCTGCTCTTGTGCCATAGTCTCTATAACCAGTTGTTTAGCTACTTCAGTAGGTGCAGGTTCAACAATTGTTGTTGGTGTCTCCACTCCCTCTACCGGCTGCCCTGCCAGCGGGTCTTTCAGTATCCTTACCCAGGCTAAATCAAAACCTCCCAACTTGCGGGTCTTCAGCATTTCATGGATAGACTCATCGAAATCCTTGTAGTAGTCCAAATAAACATAATAATATTTTCGCCCAGCATCATAACCGTACTTTGAATGACGACCATCTTTATTGATTGAGTTAATGTATCGCTTTGCGTAGTCTTCCTGACCTTTTCGATAGGCTGCTACTACAATGTAATACCCAGGAGGAAGCTGCGCACCTTGATCTTGAGCCACGCTAATACTAAAACTTAACGCCACGCATAGCAGTAAGAGGAGGATAAATCGTACTGATCTCATGTAAGATTTTGTCTTTGGTTAGGCTAATATTATCTAAAATACGCGGAATTTCAAGTTTTGATGTCAATTCATGACAAAGAGACTTAAAAATCAAATGTCGGATTTTATTATTTCCTTTAAAAAACCATACCCATAGCCACAAAACTGCACCAATGCAGAAGGGACACATAACAGTGCTACGGGTATCGACTTTGTAGTAGTCCATCCCCCAATAGCTATGGCTAGAAGAAAAATGCTATATCCCAAAGCCAACAACAAACCTAAATTCAAACTAAAAAGAAACATTATTGGACTAATGAAAAGGCCTATTAAGAATAAGGCCGGGAACCAATGCATGAGTTTTACACTACCGGGGTGAGCTCTGCCAACCAATATGCGACCCTTACCAAAGCCCGAGACTTGTCTAAAAAATTGCTCAAAGTCTATCCTCCGTTTGTGGAAGACAAATGCTTCAGGGATCAACCCAATACGCAGACCTAAATTTTTCATCCGAATGCTGAGTTCGATGTCCTCTGCAAGACGATCAAATTTAAATCCACCTGTCTTTATGAAAGATTCTTTTGTCATGCCCATATTAAAACTTCTGGGCTGGAAATTACTTGAATGATTTTTATTACCGCGTATGCCTCCCGTGGTGAGCACTGATGACATGGTGTAAGCCATGGCGCGCTGCAAGATGGAAAAACTTTCATGACCCCGATCCGATCCACCCCAGGCATCCAATGGTGTAACCGTCAAAAAGTCATTGACCTTCTTTAAATAATCAGCTGGAATAATGCAATCACTATCAAATACAATAAAATATTCTCCTTGTGCCTGGCTAAATCCAAAATTGCGACTGGGACCCGGCCCTGAATTAGGTTTATATAAATACTGAAGTGTCAACCTATCAGAATATTTTTCAATAATTTTATCAGAAGGTACTTTCGAGCCATCTTCAACAATGGTAACATCAAAATCTTTAAAAGTCTGATGTGTAAGACTCTCCAATAATTCATCCAACTCCTGTGGGCGATTGTAAACCGGAACAATAACAGAGTATTTTGGCCTTCTCATCCCTGCAAAAGTAAGGATTTAATGCGTAGAGGTCCGGAACCATTGAGATAAAACCCTTTCCCTCCTGAACCTTGTTTTACTATCTTTAAAAATTCAAATCCTAATCGCTACCCCGCATGAAGCTGATACTACCAATTGCTCTACTCATCTCCGTCTTTGCAGAAGTGAACGCCCAAAAGCAAACCAATCTAAACCCTGAGCAATTGGCAAGGAAGCATGCAACTTCATCATTTAAGGAGCTATTTGAACTGCTGAGTATTCCGAATGAAGCGCATGTACCAGAAGATATCGAAAAAAATGTGCAGTGGTGTGAAGCCGCTTTTGCAAAACGAGGCTTTACAAGTCAACGGCTAAAAACTCCCGCTGCACCTTTACTCTTGGCTCAACGTAACGTAAAGAATCCAAAGAAAACGGTACTCATCTATTTACAGATCGATGGTCAACCCGTTAGCGCTCCGGATTGGCAACAGGAAAGTCCGTGGATTCCGGCCTTAAAGGAAAAAGGCAATGACGGAAAATGGAATAGTATACCCTATGAAAGGCTCTTCGAAGATTACAACCCTGACTGGAGAATTTTCGCACGCTCCACTTCCGATGCGAAAGGTCCTGCCATGGCCTTTATTGCTTCTTTAGATGCGCTGAAAGAACTTAAGGCGGAACCTAACTACAACATCAAAGTGATTATGGACTTTGAAGAAGAATTGGGATCACCGAACCTCCCCATGGCAGTTACCAACTATAAAAAAGAATTGGCGGCAGACATGCTGATCATTTTTGATGGGCCCCGTCATATCAGCAACCAGCCTACTTTATCGTTTGGAGCCAGAGGCATCTGCGAAATCACCTTGACTACCTTCGGACCCCGAGTGCCAATGCACAGCGGAAATTATGGGAACTATACTCCCAATCCTGCCTTGCGCCTTTCGCAACTTCTGGCTTCGATGAAAAATGAAGATGGCTTAGTTACCATTCCGGGATTCTATGATGGCGTATTGCTTACAGAAGAGGAAAAAAAAATTCTTCAACAAGTGCCCGACAATCAAGATGAAATCAATAAATTTTTAGGCATTGCAGCTCCTGACAAAGTAGGCAACAATTTTCAGGAAGCGATGCAATATCCAACGCTGAATATCCGTGGCCTAAGTGCATTGCACATTGGCGCCAACGCAAGGACACTTATCCCGGCCCAGGCCATTGCCGAGATTGATGTTCGGCTCGTTCCTACCAGTGATCCGAATCGATTGATTGGGCTTATTCGAAAACACATTGAAGATCGTGGATATTATCTCGTAGAAAAAGAGCCTACCGAAGAAGAAAGGATGAAGTATCCTAAGATTGCATCTATGAAATCGATCATCTCCTATGGCGCCTTCCAAACTCCATTTAACTCTGAAGTAGGTGTCTGGTTAAGCAAGGCGATGATCAAAACATTTGGGATAGAGCCCATTAAAATCAGGACAGGGGGCGGCTCAATTCCTATTTCTCCTTTTGTGATCACACTTGGTATTCCAGCGGTAGCTGTTCCCACCGTAAATGCAGACAATAATCAGCATGCAGAAAATGAAAATATCCGTATTGGAAATTATGTGGATGCAGTGAGGACATTTTTGTCCATTCTGACAGAGAAGCTATAAAACCTCAATAAATGCCTTGCAACCATGGCTTGCAGGACAAGAGAATGCAGGCCATAATGTAATTGTGGTAGGAGCGCTTTTCAAAGTAAGTAATTGTCGGATGCTTTCTCTCCATTCAAGTTCGAATGGTTTGAGTTTAGATTGTTAAGTACGCTTTTTTACAAGGCTTCTTTTAGGACCGGAGGCAGGTGTGGATAGTTTATTTCTTCGCTGGGTTGACTTATTTTGTTTTGAGTTGGCTAATCGTATTGGCATGATCAATAAACTCGGTGGAAGGGCCAATTGTTCGGAAAGACATCTGACCATGTTAAGGGATAAAGGTCGTTTTCTATTTAACACTTTGGATGCCGTTCCTCTGTCACCAAAGGCTGAATTTAAATCTGCAACAGTTAGACTCAACTCCTCCATCCTAACCAGTATGGCTTTGATCGGATCAGGATAAGCAATAGGAAATTTCTCAGATTCGTATTTGTCTGCGAGATAGCCAAGTAAATAAAGTTCTTTGCCATCATCCGATTCCGGTGCAGGCGGCTGTTTGGATAACACGTAAATTCTATCCATTACTTCTTCATACTGCCTTTCATTCTGAATAATTGTCCAGGTTTTCATCTGCTTAGTTGTTAATTGTTATAGCATCAATCTTATCATACTCTCCGTGAGTGCCTATCCACTTAATTTGGATTTGCTTATACACAAATAGAATGCGTGCCACTATTCTATACTTATTTCCCTTTATGTTAAAAACCACACGGTTATCTCCTATTGGAAAAGCATCCGGATAAGCGAGGGCTAACTCATTATAATTTCTCCACTCCGCCTTCTTGCAAATGGCCAGCCAAGTCTCCAATGGCGTTCTGGCATCGGCATGTTTATTATAAAATTCAATAAGCGTCTGCCTCGTCAAGATATTCACAAACGAAGATAGTGAAATGTTGGCAAAATGCCAACATTCATTGCCGCAAAGTGATCAATAGAAAAATAATCAACATCAAGTGCCCGGAATCCAACCTCAGGTTTTATCTTGCGCCCTATGGAAAGTTTTGTTGTCTCTGCCCGTAAATACCGCCCCTTAGGGTTTGATGAGGTGGTGGGTCAGGAGCACATCACCACCACCCTCAAAAACGCCATTGATAACAATAAACTAGCCCAGGCACTCCTTTTTTGCGGGCCCAGGGGAGTGGGTAAAACTACCTGCGCGAGGATTGTTGCTCGAATGATTAATGGATTTGAGGAAAAGGCAGAAGTCAATTCACTGAATATTTTTGAACTCGATGCTGCCTCCAATAACTCAGTGGAAGACATTCGCAATCTGATTGATCAGGTACGCTATCCACCTCAGTTTGGGAAATATAAAGTCTATATCATAGATGAGGTGCACATGCTTTCCAACTCCGCCTTCAATGCTTTTTTGAAGACGCTGGAAGAGCCTCCCTCCTATGCCGTTTTTATTCTAGCGACAACCGAAAAACATAAAGTCATTCCAACGATACTTTCTCGTTGTCAGATTTTTGATTTCAACCGCATTCAGGTGGCGGATATTGCAAAGCAACTTAAGAAAGTGGCAGATCGTGAGGGATTAAAAGCCGAAGAAGAAGCGCTGCATTTAATTGCTCAAAAAGCCGATGGCGCATTGCGCGATGCGCTCTCCATCTTCGACCTGATGGTGACGTTCTCCTCAGGAAGCACGGTTACATTCAAAGATGTACTCAATAACTTGCACATCCTTGACTATGATTATTACTTTAAAGTTGTGGATGGCTTGTTAGCTGAAAATGCTACTCAACCTCTCCTAATACTAGATGAAATTCTCCGCAAAGGATTTGATGGTCATAACTTTATTGGGGGATTAAGTGAGCATTTTAGAAACCTGCTGGTCTCACAAGATGCACGAACCATCTATTTGATGGAAGTACCGGAAACCATTAAGAAGCAATATGGAGTACAAGCTCAGGCTGCGCCTCCTTCACTTCTGCTTTCATGGTTAAATATTGCCAGTCAATGCGACATCAATTACAAGGGAAGTAAAAACCAACGGCTGCTGGTCGAGTTGGCGCTTATGAAAATGGCCCACGTTAATTCCGTTTTCAAAGCCACTAGCGCTGCTCCTGCCCAGGAGGGATTAAAAAAAAAAGTGAACTAGAGCCGGAAACGGTTAGTACTCCACCTGTCAAGGAGGAAAAGAAATTGGCGCCTGTTGCTGAAAAGCCAGAAATTCCTGCTTCCGTAAAATCAGAAGCATCAACTCCTCCAAAAGAAAACGGTCGCACCAAATCCACGCTCAATCTTCAAAACATTTTTAAAAACAGTCCAAAGGCTGAGGATAAAAAGCCGGAAGAAACAACTGATACAATTACTTCAACGGAAGAAAAGCCAATCCAAAAAGACAAACTTCAGCACGCTTGGGATGAATTTGCCGAACAACGCAAAAATCAGGCGGGAGAATATCATATTCTAAAAAGAGAATTTGAATTGAGCGGAGCTAAGATTACAATTCCGCTCACTAACCCCGTGGAAGAACCTCTTTTGCAAAACATAAGAACGCAACTCACGGCCTACCTCAGAGATAAACTGAATAATAATAGCATCTCGGTGATTGGATTGATGCAGGAGTTTGAAACAAAAAAAGTTGCCTACACCAACAAAGAAAAATTCGATCACCTGGCGGAAAAGAATCCATCCCTGAGAGAATTAAAAGAACGTCTCGGTCTGGACACAGACTTCTAACCTACTCAGCCTGGAGTCTATACTTTTATATAGATTTTCTTTTTATCCATGGCATAGCCAACAGCCCAGCAGATAAGCATCCAGCTTAATGCAAATAACAATGATCCAAAGTAATCTCCGGTGGGCTGGAAGAGTCTAGCATATAACCAGGCATGAGTATCCTCACCACCAATCTGAAAAGTATCAAGCAAAATTAATCCCACCTCGGAAAGCAGGTAGATAAACAACGTATTCTTACCAAACACTTCAAAGAAATACGTCCACCGCTGATTTTTTACTATTTCAATCAAATAAACAAGAATGGCCAAGATCATCAAATCGAGCCCTATGGTAAGCACTACAAATGAACTTGTCCAGAGTTTTTTATTGATAGGAAAAGTCTCGTTCCAGCAAAGTGCAATAAACAGGCAAGTTGCTCCTACCAACATTAGTTTGGCAATAGTTTCATAGGAATGACCTTTTTCTTGTAAGAAACTGCCCGCAAAATATCCTGCTATTACATTCACAATAGAAGGAAGTGTGCTTAGAATTCCTTCCGGGTCAAACGCTATACCCTCTCCATGGTACAAATGATTATCGCCAAGAATAAATTTATCCAGCGTCAGGACGGCATTGCCTTCTAATGAGTAATCACCAAAGGCATAAAGAATAAACCAATAGCCAAGTAATGCCACACCACAGAATATCAGTACTCCTTTTTTACTTATGTAATGTAATAGCAATGACCCAAAAAAATATCCCAGAGCAATACGTTGCAATACACCAAAAACCCGTGTATCTGCTAAAGGGGAAATAGTTAAGTCTCCAGCCTGAATATCGTTGAAGAAAGGAAACCAATACATTAAAAAACCGAGTAGAAAAATAATGATGGTTCGTTTGAATATCTTCTTCAGAAATGCCGTGTTTCCAAGACCTTCATATTTTATCAAACTAAACGCCATCGCATTTCCCACTACAAACATAAAAGTTGGGAATACCCAATCGGTGGGTGTAAATCCATGCCAAGATGCATGCTGCAAAGGGGCATAGGTTGTAGAGCCAGACCCCGGTGTATTGACCACTATCATCAAGGCTACCGTAATTCCCCTAAAAACATCGAGAGAGAGCTGCCGACCGGAATTTTCCATTGAGGAAATATACAATCTCTTTTAAGTTATTAATTAGAATTATTCTAAATAATAATTGGTTTTATTAGCTTCCTGAGATATATTTGAGCCTATTCATAATAATTCTAAATAATATGAACAAAAAATTTGTAGCTATTAATTACATACAATGCGAGTCGCACTATCGCGAAAGATTTGAAGAATTATTTTCAACACGGGCCGGTGCCATCGACAAAATGCCAGGCTTCCTGAACATGCAAGTATTGAAACCAAGTCAGGACGGAGAGTATCTAATCGTCAGTCATTGGGATTCAGAAGAAGCTTTTAAGGCCTGGACCGGCTCACCGGAGTTTATCGAAGGACACAAAAGGGGCTTTCAAGATATTCGGCTGGCACGTGAACGAGGTGAAAAACCACCCATGAATTCATCTTTCAAAACCTATCACGTGATTGCGAATTAAGATGAATCCGTATCCTGTAAAACAATAAGGCCCGATGAGTTTCACCGGGCCTTATCTACCTAAACCTAAACTATGAAGAACGAATCAAAGTCCTCAGACCTTGAAATCTTTAATCAGTGTAGCCGTCTGAAATGCTACACTTGAATGCCTAAATATGAAATTGTTCTTTAATATTTTCAGTCACCACTTTACCGTCAAACAAGTTGATAATTCGGTGAGCATAATTTGCATCGTACGGTGAGTGAGTTACCATGATTACCGTTGTTCCTTCTTCATTCAATTGCGAAAGTAATTTCATTACTTCTTCACCATTGGCAGAATCCAGATTACCGGTAGGTTCATCCGCAAGGATCACCTTAGGTTTTGCAACGATGGCTCTGGAAATGGCCACGCGCTGCTGCTGACCACCTGATAACTGCTGTGGAAAGTGATTTCTGCGATGCATAATATTCATGCGTTCCAATACAGCTTCTACACGCTGCTTTCTTTCGCTGGCAGGAACTTTTAAGTATAATAGAGGGAGTTCCACATTTTCAAAAACGGTAAGTTCATCGATCAAATTGAAACTCTGAAATACAAATCCTATTGATCCTTTGCGTAGCTGCGCGCGCTGGCGTTCAGAATATTTAGCTACTTCGTGTTCACCAAAATGATACTCACCATTAGATGGATTGTCCAGCAAACCAAGGATGTTCAGCAAAGTAGACTTACCACAACCGGAAGGTCCCATGATGGCAACAAACTCACCATCCTTAATTTCCAGATTAATGCTGTTCAGTGCGGTGGTTTCTACTTCTTCAGTCGTATAGACCTTCTCGAGATTTTTCAGTTTGATCATGATCTTCAGTATTTATGTTTTAGATGTTTGGGCATTCTCTTTAGTTGTACTGGACTACTTCAATTTTCGCAAAAGGTTACTTCAAATTCTCTATTCTTTGGGTATTAGACGCGCTCATTCACAAATAGTTGCACTAATTCAGAATTAAAACTTCATTGTTGCCGAAATTTTCATACGAAGAGATGATCACGCGATCGCCCGGTTTTAAGCCTTCCAACACTTCAAAGTTCTCGGTATTCTTTCTTCCTAATTTAATATCTCTGCGCACCGCTTTATTCTCCCCATCAATTACAAAAACCCAGTTTCCCCCCGTGTCTTTATAAAATCCACCCACTGGTAAAAGAAGTTCCTCAGAGGATTGACCCAATTCTATTCGCAAGCGTAGCGATTGACCTCTTCGTATACCTTGAGGAGTCTCTCCCTCAAAATTCATGTCCACTTCAAAGCGACCATTTTGAATGGTGGGATAGATATACGTGATCACCAGCTTATAATCCTTATTGGAAAATGTGGTGGAAGCATTCAGTCCTGTTGCGATTCTTGGTAAATACAATTCATCTATAGGCACACGAACTTTATAACTCCCGACAATATCGACCTGACCTAAGCGCTGTGCCAGATTTACGGCTTGACCAATTTCCCAATGGGGTGTTGAAAGCTGGCCATCAATAGGGGCGCGAATAATGAGATTATCTAAAATTTTACCTACGCCATCCAAACTGATCGTCATTTGAGTCTCCGATTTTGAAACCGCTTTTAACTGGCGAATCCGATCGATAGAATCATTACGATAAACCTCGTACGTAATTCTTCTTCTTTCCAGGTTATACTTATAATCTGCCTCTGTCCGCTCAAAGTCCTGCCGTGCGATTAATTTCTTTTCAAAAAGTTGTTTCTGCCTTGCGTATTGCGGTGCCAGGATCTGAAGTTGATTTTCAATCTGTGCTAAAGTCTGCCGCTGTTCCAAATCATTCCTCATGATATTAAGCTTGGTCTCTCTGGCACGGTTAATACTTTCATTGAAAGAGGCTTCTTGTTGCAAAACAGAAAGTTCACGGTTTAAATTAGTCAGCTCCAGAATAACATCTCCTTTCTTTAGCATCGCTCCACTTTCACTTACAATGCGTTTTATATTTCCACCTTCAATAGCATCCAGATAAACGGTACGGCTAGGCTCTACTATTCCTGTCTGAGGAATAAATTCCTGAAACACGCCTCGTTTCACTTCTGAAATGGTGATTTTATCTTTTTCAATTTTCAATTTCGATCTGCGATCGGCAAAAATGAATTGATAAGAGATAAAAAATACCAATAAGGCTATTCCTCCATACGTAGCAACCTTCTTGACTGTCCAGTTTTTCTTTGCAATTTTCTTATCCATGAAAAGTCAGATTCGTTTTTATATTCACCCTCTTTTGCCAACAAACGTGCCAATGGCCTGAATGGTTGAATTGGCGGTCAAATACCCTATTTACACTCAAATTCTAGTTCATTCATGAACGCACCTGTCCGGTTACGGACAAGAAATCACTAACTTTACACTACAAATCAGCCCTATTCAACTGCAATGAGGTTTTCTTGTTTCGGTATCAATATTGCCTGCCTGCGGTAGGTAGGCCCATTTGCGGTCATCAACTATTCGTGTATGGAACAAAAGCAAGGAAAAATTCTGATCGTAGACGATAATGAAGATCTGTTGAAGGCTGCCAAAATGCATTTGAAACGACATTTCTCACAGGTTGATACGGAGAAAAATCCAGAAGCAATACCTGCCTTGATGGGTAATGAAGATTACGATGTGATTCTGCTGGACATGAATTTCACCAAAGACGTGAGTAGCGGCAGCGAAGGCTATTATTGGCTTGAGAAAATCCTGGAAATAGATCCCTCCTCGGTGGTGGTGTTGATCACAGCGTACGGTGATGTACAAATGGCTGTGAAAGCCATCAAGGCCGGAGCTACTGACTTTGTCTTAAAACCCTGGGAGAACGAAAAACTGCTTGCCACACTTTTTTCTTCTATGCGCCTGCGCGAATCGCGTGATGAAGTGCAGAGCCTGAGAATAAAAAATCAGGAGATCAACCAGGTCATTAATGAAAAATACAGTGAGATCATCGGGCAGAGTCAACCGATGCAGCGCATCTTTCAAACGATCGATCGGGTAGCGCACACAGACGCCAACGTTTTGATTTTGGGAGAAAACGGAACAGGCAAAGAGTTGATCGCGCGAGCCATTCACCGTAATTCCGCGCGTAAGAATGAATCTTTTGTAAGCGTTGACCTTGGTTCCATCACAGAAACACTTTTTGAAAGCGAACTATTTGGCCATAAGAAAGGATCATTCACCGATGCCAAAGAGGATAGGCCCGGTCGCTTTGAACTCGCCAACGGAGGAACTCTTTTTCTGGATGAAATCGGTAACCTATCCATGCCTTTACAGGCAAAATTGCTGGCTGTGCTGCAAAATCGTAAAGTCAGTCGGGTGGGCGCCAATAAAGATACAGCTGTTGACATCCGACTGATTTGTGCTACGAACATGCCCCTATACGACATGGTAAAAGAAAATCGTTTCCGGCAAGATCTTCTGTACCGTATCAATACCATTGAAGTTCAAATCCCTTCGTTGAGTGAACGCATTGAAGATATTCCATTGTTGGCCAATCATTTCCTGAAGCACTATTCTACCAAGTACGGAAAAAGCATTACCAAAATTAGTGAAGCATCTATGGCGCGAATGAACAAACATCCCTGGCCAGGCAATATTCGTGAACTGCAACATTCGCTGGAACGCGCTGTTATTCTTAGCAATTCATCCGTGTTACAACCCGAAGATTTTAATTTTACCGTTAGCTCCGGAAAGGAAAACGACCAGCAACTCAACCTCGACCAATTCAATTTGGAAGAGGTGGAGAAACTCCTCATTCGTAAGGTGCTTAAAAAATATAACGGAAATATTACGCAAGCCGCCACAGAACTTGGGCTAACTCGTTCTTCCCTCTATCGCAGATTAGAGAAGTATGGGCTTTAACGACTTTCGCTTTCGGGTCGCGTTCAGAGTAATTCTCATTGGACTGACCATGGCTTTGATTGTTTATATGATCTCCAGACCCAATATGGTTTTTGCGGCCGGACTTACTTCTCTTATTATTATTTTCCAACTTACCGAACTCTATCGCTTTACCTCTCAGACTAACCGAAAGCTGACGCGGTTTCTGGAGTCTGTGAAATACTCCGATTTCATTTCAGGCTTCACCTCAGACAATAAACTTGGTAAAAGCTTTCGCGACTTAAATGCAGAATTTAATGAGGTACTCGAAGCCTTTCGTAAAGCACGATCAGAAAAAGAAGAGCATTGGCAGTACCTGAACACCATCGTTCAACAGGTACGTACCGGTATACTCTCCTTCGATACGGAAGGTAACGTACAATTGATGAATGCCAATGCGCGAAAATTTCTAGGGGTTCATTCATTAAAAAAAATAGATGAGCTGGCTATCAAAAATCCCAAGCTCCACCAGGCTATTAAAGAAGTAGAAACAGGCAAGAGTACATTATACAAAAACAATGATCTATTGCTTACTATTCAGGCAACTGAAGTAAGAGCACGGGGCAACACCGTAAAATTGGTAACTATACAGAATATTTCATTTGAATTGCAGCAGCAGGAACTTGAAGCATGGCAAAACCTAACCCGGGTATTGCGTCATGAAATTATGAATTCCATTACTCCTATTTCTTCACTTACCTCTACC